>CAUADW010000003.1 GCA_958427895.1 uncultured Collinsella sp. | reverse complement strand
TCTTCGACCACCCCCAGACCAAGCGCGCCCAGGACTTCCTCAACTCCATCAAGGGTCACTAACCCAATTGCCACGCGGGCAAATTCATCAGTAACGTTTGCTCCGCGCCACCCCTGTGCCATGTCCACCCGGATTCGAAAGCTACGCCCATGATCGGAACCCGCACCTCATCGTCCTACACTCCGCACGTCGACGTCGATCCCGCCGACCGTCCGCTCATCCTGGTCGCACCACGCTGGGAAGAAGCGAAACCCTATTTGAGCGAGACGCTCTCCCCCAACGAGGAGATTGCGAGCGTCTTTGTCGATGCCATCCTTGCCGCCGGCGGCCTGCCGCTGCAGATGTCCATCACCGAGGACATTGAGGTCATCCGTCATTACGTCGATATCGCCGACGGCATCGCCATTCCCGGCGGCCCCGATGTCAATCCCAAACGTTGGGGCGATGATCGACCCTACGACCCCACCCTCTGCTGCGAGATCCGCGATAGCTTTGAGTTTAAGCTGGTCGGCGAGGTGCTCCGCGCCAAAAAGCCGCTCTTTACCACCTGCCGCGGCACGCAGTTGCTCAATGTCGCCACCGGCGGCACCCTGTGCATGGACGTGCCAAGCCTGGGCGCGCGCGAGGGCCGCACGCAGTGGCGCCATACCCACGTGCTCAACGACCCCGTGCATCCCGTCGAGGTCGTGCCGGGCTCGTTGCTGGAGCGCGCGCTTGGCGGGCACAGGCTTATCCAGACCAACTCCGCACACCACTGCTGCATCGATCGTCTGGGTAAAAGCACGCGCTTGGTCGCCAAGGCAACCGATGGCGTGCCCGAGTGCATCGAAGTCGAAGGCCAACCCTTCTGCCTGGGCGTGCAATGGCATCCCGAGTACACCTGGCAGACGCTCGAAACCGACTTTAACCTCTGGAAGTCGTTTGTCGAGGCGGCAGCCAAGGTCAAGCAGGCCCGCTAGCACGCGAACCACAAAACAGATAAGGGTGCCCCGCCGGCCACATGGTCCGGCGGGGCACCCTTTCACCTATATGTGGCCGGCAAGCAGCCCAAGGCTCGCAAGCTCTTATTCAGCCGCCTCGCGCAGAGCCGACATCGTTGCCGCATATTGCTGCTGCAACGCATGCATTCCCTCGCGAGCGCCGTCAACGGTATCGGCGCCGCGCAGCGCCTCGGTCACCACGACCGCCGGCTCGTACAGATTATCGAATCCCAGGTTCTGGCTCACGCCCTTGAGCGTGTGCGCTGCCATAAACGCACCTTCGGCGTCTCCCGCCGCCATGGCGGCCTCCAGCTTGTCCATGCTCTCGTCATCCAAAAACTTGAGGGCAAAGCGGGCAAGCATTTCCTCGCCCATCAGCCGAGCGCATGCGTCATCATAATTGGCGCCGATCTTCTCATACGCCTCACGCATGGAAATCATGGATTAAAACTCCTTTGGTCAAACTAAATCGCGGGAAACGCGACGACGTCGGCGGGGCGCGCCAACGTCTCGGCGATACGGTCTTGCACCTCGAGCAGGCAGTCGAGCAACAGCGGGTTAAACTCACCGCACTTACCGTCCAAGATCATCTGGATAGCCTCCTTGTGCGGGATAGCGTCCTTGTACACGCGCACGCTCGTCAGAGCATCGTACACGTCGGCCACCGAAACCACCTGTGCGGCGATGGGAATCTGGTTGCCCTTAAGGCCATCGGGATAACCCTTGCCATCCCAGCGCTCGTGATGCCAACGCGCAATCTGGTACGCATATTCCACAAGCGCATTGCCGACGTGATGGCGGCCCAGCTCGAGCAGCATGTCGGCGCCGATCGTGGTATGCGTCTTCATAATCTCGAACTCCTCGGGCGTAAGACGCCCGGGTTTGTTGAGGATCGCATCGTCAATCGACATCTTGCCAATATCGTGCAGCGCCGAAGCCAGGGCAATCGTGGAGCGCTCCTCATTGTCGAGGGAGATCGTGTCGCTACGCTGAACCAGACAGTCAAGCAGCAGCTCGGTCAGCTTTTCGATATTCGTAACGTGCCTGCCGCTCTCACCATTGCGAAGCTCCATGACGCCGGCCATGATGTCGATGAGCATGCGACTGTTCTTGACGCGCTCGTTGTACTGCTGGGACAGCAGGCTCGTCAGGCGGCGCTGTTTGGCGTATAGGCGGATGGTGTTGCTTACACGGCGGCGCACGACACGGGAGTCAAACGGGCGGTTGATATAGTCCGAGGCGCCCAGCTCGTACGCGCGCAGAACCATATCATCGGAATCTTCGCTCGATATCATGATGAAAGGCAGATTGTCGATACCCGATCGGCGCGACAGATCGGCCAGCACCTCAAAGCCGCTTATGCCCGGCATGACAATATCCAGCAGCACGAGCGACAACTCATCGCCATAGCGGTCGACCATGTCGAGCGCCGTACGACCGTTGTCGGCCTCGAGGATGCAATACTCGTCCTTGAGCATCTCGTTGAGAATGGCTCGGTTCATCTCGGAGTCATCGACAATAAGCACCAAAGGCTTTTCGCTTTGGAAGGCTTCGATGGAATCGGCATCGGTCACGACCGTACCGGCTTTTGCCTTAGCGCGGCTCAATAACTGGACAGCGCGGCCAACGCCCTCATCGACCGTCTCGCCATGAATGCGAACGCCACCAACACATGCCGTCAAGCTCACGTACTCATGGCCCGGAACAATCGTGGAATGAACGGCATCGGACACCTGATGCAGGCGACGGGTGAAGTCATCGGAGGGAATATTGGGCATGACGACCACAAACTTGTCGCAGCCATAGCGTACGAGCTCGTCAGTCGAACAAATTCCGCTGCGTATGGCCGTCGCCACAGCACCGAGCGCAAGGTCGCCGGCATGACGGCCACACGTATCGTTGAAGACCCTAAAATCATCAAGGTCGATCACCGCAACGCCGGCATTCATGCGGGCGCTACGGAGCTTTTCCTCGTAATATCGGCGATTGCGCACACTCGTCAGCACGTCGGTGTAGACGAGGTCCTCTTCTGCAGCCTCTTGCTCATCGATCGGGCGCACCATCAGCAGGACGTGAGGCTCGCCCTCGACCTTCAGAGGGCGTAGGCGGGCGCGGTACTCAACACCATCGTTGAGCAGTTGCTCCGACACCTCATCGGAATCTGCCAAGGCCTCAAGACTCGACTGACGCAGACAAGGGCACCGATTGCCGGCGAGCAGGCAGTTAGGCTCGCTCTTAATCTGATCGGCCGACAGCAAACGCACCACGGGGTAGGTCTTCGCGACGCGGGCGACCTCAGCGGCAGCCTCCTCGTCGGTTAGATTGACCTCGTGATTTTTGCGCATATGGGGCCCTTTCGATAGTTTCGCATGGTAGCGGTGGGTTCCAAATGCTACAAGGGTAACACCTTGCCGATGCAGGTAAGCACGTGAATGCTGTTACATTTTTATGACCTGGCAAACGGTGGTAATGGAGCCGCGGGCGCGTGGTTATTGGCGCATTCGTTAACAATGACGAAACGCCAACAGTCCCCCTCCCCGCAGGTCATCGAGCGTGCTAACGCTCCAAGACATCGCGAACGGCGTTTGCCGCCGTAACGGGGCGATCGCGCAAACCGTTATGCGCGCCCGGGATCGTCACAAGGGGGCAATCGAGATATTCGGCAGCCGCTCGCGTACCAGCCTCGCGGGGTGTACCGACCGAAAGCTCGCCCAAAAACACAGCCGACACCGCCTTTGATTCGCGGGCGCGCTCCCAGTCGGGAGCATATGTCATATTTGTTCCGTATTCATTAGCCATAAAGCAACGACCATTGCGCAGGGCATGCTTGGCTTCCGCTTCGGTCGTCCCAGGAGCCTCGGGGTCCAAGTCGCCGAGAGCTCCCAAGAAAAGCCGAAGCGCCCTTGAAACCTTTCCAGCCGCAATCATATCGAGCAAAATCGGAGCTGCGCCCATGCCGACGCCTTCGGCCGACACAGCCGGCTCATGCAGAATCGCACGGGCGACGAGATGGGGTTCGGTGCGAAGAAGCTCCAGCGCCACCAACGTACCGGCGCTGTGCGCAAGCACATTTGTCGGAGCGCCAACGTGTTCGATCACGGCCTGCAGGTCGGCGGCCTGAGCGGCAAGATCATAGCTGCCGTCTGCCGCTTCGCTGCTGCCGCCACAGCCGCGGCGGTCGTAGGCAATTACGCGGTAGTTGCGACTGAGCTCACAAGCGATACCGTCAAAAAATGTGCCGTCGACACAAGCGCCGTGCACGCACACCAAGGCAGGAGTATCAGGCGACACATCCGGGCCGGCATATTCGCGACAGGCAATCGTGGTGCCCGCATTCTCGACCGTAAAATCCATGTTGTGCCCCCATCATCAACGCCCATCCAGTTGCGCGTCAGTACGGCTGGATAGACCCGCATTGCTTTACGCCTTGTTAACAGATTAACTTTACCCGACCCGAGGCTTTTCATGACACGGCATAATGAGCGACGTGAAAAAACGAAACTTGTAAAGCAAGAGCCCGCACCCTGCTTTGGAGCCGATGCTATGCTTAGGCACAATTGTCTTGAGGAGCATATGCCTATGTCTACGTTTTTGAATGCCAGCCCCATCTTTGGGCCCGTTCGCAGCCGTCGCCTTGGTCTCTCGCTCGGCGTCAACATGATGCCGGCCAGCGGCAAAATCTGCACGTTCGACTGCATTTACTGCGAAAACGGCCTCAACGCCGAGCGCCCCTGCCATGAGCCGCACAACACAGCTGCCGTGGTGCTCGACGCGCTCGAGGCAAAGCTGCGCGAGATGGCAGCCGAGGGCGAGCTCCCCGATGTGATCACCTTCGCAGGCAACGGCGAGCCCACCGCCGCACCGGAGTTTCCCCAGGCCATTGCCGGCGCCGTCGTGCTGCGCGACGAGCTTGCCCCAAACACCAAGATCGCCGTGCTCTCCAACGGCACACGCGCCGACCGCCCCGAGGTGCACGACGCGCTCATAATGGTCGACGACAACATTCTTAAGCTCGATACCGTCGACCCGGCGTTTATCCAGCTGCTCGACCAGCCCGTTGGCCTCTACGACGTCGAGCACCAGATCGAGACGTTCGCAAGCTTTGACGGTCACGTTATTATCCAGACGATCTTTTTGACCGGCGAGTATCAGGGCAAGCTCATCGACAACACCGGCGAGGAGTACGTTGCCCCCTGGCTCGCGGCGCTTGAGCGCATTCGCCCACAAGAAGCGACCATCTACACGGTGGCGCGCGAGACACCGGTCGCCGGCCTTGCCAAAGCAGCGCCCGAGGTGCTCGACGCCATTGCCGCGCGCGTGCGCGCCCTCGGTATTCCCTGCCAGGTGAGCTACTAGCAAAACCACGCAGCAGCTCGTGTCCGCCGTCCCACTCCATTAGTTGCGGTGATATAGTTCCTATTTATGCTGTTAAACCGCTTAAATCGGAACTATATCACCGCAACTTTTATGGACGCGTGGGTGGGCTATACTAGCTGCGGATGAAAGGAAGTTAGCCATGTATGACAAAGGACCCGTGCCTGGCCGCAACGCCGCTTGCTGGTGTGGCAGCGGCAAGAAATACAAGAAATGCCATAGCGCCTTTGATGAGCGCCTCGAGCGCTTGTGGGAAGAGGGCTGGGAGGTCCTGCCCCGCACGCTCTACAAGACGCCCGCCGATATCGAGGGCATCAAACGCTCGGCCGCCATCAACGTGGGCGTGCTCGATTATGTGGGCGAGCACATCGCCGCGGGCATGACCACCAACCAGATTGACCAGATGATCTACGACTACACCGTCGAACACGGTGGCACGCCGGCCGATCTCAACTACGAGGGCTACCCCAAAAGCGTGTGCACCTCGATCAATGATGTGGTCTGCCACGGTATCCCCTGTGATACGGACGTGCTGCACGAGGGCGACATCATCAACGTCGATTGCTCCACGATCCTGGACGGCTACTTTAGCGACTCGAGCCGCATGTTCTGCATCGGCGAGGTCTCGGCCGAGCGTCAGCGCCTGGTCGACGTCACTCGCGCCAGCGTGGAGGCGGGTCTGGCCGCCGTCAAGCCGTGGCTACCGCTGTCCGTGATGGCCGAGGCCGTGCAAAAGACGGTCGAGGACGCCGGTTTTAGCGTGGTGCGCGAGTACGGCGGACACGGCATCGGTAAGGAGTTCCACGAGGACCCGTTTGTGGGCTTTACCACCGAGGCGCCCGATGTGGACACCATTATGGCTCCGGGCATGGTCTTTACCATCGAGCCCATGGTCAATGCCGGAGCGCCCGACATCACGATTAGCAAGGGCGACGGCTGGTGCGTGCGCACCAAGGACGGCAGCGATTCGGCCCAGTGCGAGGTACAGCTCGTGGTGACCGAGGACGGCTACGAGCTGCTCAGCTGGTAGCCGTGGATGCGCCGGGCTACGCGATGGATATGTTAACCATCGCGTAGCCCGGCGTTTTATTTGAACGTTTTGCCTGATACAACCTGCCAAAATAAACCTGTCCCTTTTTGGCAGGTCGAGCGGAAAGGACTGCTTGTGAACATCCTGGTTTTGCTGCCCGTCAACGACCGCCATCGCGCAATTCTTGAGTCGAGCGCTCCGGGCGAGGACTTTATCTACACGAGCGCCGACGCCGCCACACGTGAACAGGTCGCCGATGCCGACGTGATCTTGGGCAACATCGACCCTGACATGCTCACGGCATGTGAGCATCTCCAGCTGTTGCAATTGCAAACCGCCGGCTATGACGACTACCTTGCCGCCGGCACCGTGCCGGCCGACGCCAAACTGTCTTGCTCGGTGGGCGCCTACGGCCAGGCCGTGAGCGAGCACATGTTTGCCATGGTCCTTTCCATGATGAAGCGTCTGCCCGGCTATCACGACTTGCAGCGCGAGCATCGCTGGGAGGATTTGGGGCCGGTCACCTCGCTCAAAAATGCCAATGTGCTGGTGCTGGGCGCGGGCGACATTGGTGGCCACTTTGCCACGCTATGCCGCAGCATGGGCGCGCACGTCCGCGGCATCAAGCGCCATCCGCTCGTCTACCCCATTGTGTTTGAGGACATGGACGGCATGGACGCCCTGCCCGAGCGCCTGGCCGAGGCTGACATCGTCGCATCCTTTATGCCCAGCACACCCGAGACCCGCGGCCTGGCGAACGCCGAGTTCTTCGCCGCGATGAAACCGGGCGCCTTCTTTGCCAACGGCGGCCGCGGCGACCTTGTGGTCGCCGACGACTTGGTTGCCGCCCTGGAGTCGGGACATCTCGCCGGCGCCGCGGTCGACGTCACCGACCCCGAGCCGCTGCCTGATACAAGCCCCCTGTGGGATGCGCCCAACATGCTCATCACGCCGCACGTCTCCGGTTGGTTCCACCTGGCAGCCACGCTCAACAATGTGGTCAACATCGCCGCGGAGAACCTGCGTCACCTGCAAGTCGGCGAAACCCTGCGCTGTTGGATTGAGCACTAATCTTGTTCCGCCGTTCCAACGAACGGCGGACCGGTCGACGCTGCGCGCCGCCCAGAGCGACAATTTGCCATTCAAAAGGCAAGGCATGACCAGAAGGTCTATGCCTTGCCTTTTTCATGCCAACTTGTTCGCTCTGGACATCGCTCGCTGACGTTTGCTCAACCTGCGGTGTCATAACAATTCTGTCCAGCTGTTGGCATTGCGGCATTTGCCCAAATAAAACCTGCCAAAGTAAACCTATCCCTTTTTGGTAGGTTTTAGAGCTCCACGCTTTCGGCGCCGTTGATGGTTAGGTTGCGCTCGTAGAAGGCGGCGAGAGCGCGGATGGCGTACATCACGTCGCGCACGCCGCCGGTCTCGTAGCTCGAGTGCATGGCAAGCTGCGGCAGGCCCACGTCCACGGCGTGCATGCTCACCTGCATGTTCGACAGGTTGCCGAGCGTGGAGCCGCCGGCCATGTCGCTCTTGTTGGCGAAAGCCTGCGTTGGCACGTCGGCGTCATCGCAGATGGCCTGGAACACCGCGCGGCTAAAGGCATCGGTGCAGTAGTGCTGGTTGGCGGCTTCCTTGATGACGATGCCGCCGTTGAGCACAACCTGATTGCGGGCGTCGCACTTCTCGGCGTGGTTGGGGTGCACGGCATGTGCGTTGTCGCAGCTCACGAGCATCGATGCGGCAAGGGCGCGATGGTACGACTCGTCGTCAAAGCCCAACGATCCGTTAATGCGGCGCAGTGCATCGGCCAAGAACGTCGACATGGCGCCTTGCTTGGTCTCGGAGCCAACCTCCTCGTTATCAAAGCAGCAGAAGACCGAAACATCGTGCGCGTTCTCGGCACCCAAAAATGCCTGCAGCGAGGTGTAGGCGCAGGCCAGGTCGTCAAGCTTGGGCGTCGAGATAAACTCGTCGGCCCAGCCCCAAATGCGCGCATCCTGACGATTGACCAGGAACAGGTCGCGACCCAGGATCTGCTCGGGCTCAACGTCCAACTCGTCGGCGATCAGAGCATCAAAGTCGCCCTGCTTAAGGTCGCCAGCGCTGATGAGCGGGCACAGGTCAACGGCTCGGTTGGGAGCAAAGCTCTCGTTAACGCCGCGGTTCATGTGGATGGCAAGGCTCGGGATAATAGCGACCTCGCGCTCGATGGCAAGCAGGCGGCTCTCAATACGGTCGCCCTCGCGTACCAGCACGCGGCCCGCGAGTGCCAGCGGACGGTCGAACCAGGTGTAGTCGATCATGCCGCCGTAGGCCTCGGTGTTCAGGCGCAGCGTCTCGCCCGCGCCGTCGAGCTCGGGCACGGCCTTAACCTTAAACGTCGGCGAGTCGCTGTGCGACGCCGTCAGCTGAAAATGGTAGTCGCCGGCAACGCCGTCCTCGCCCCACGTAGCAGCCAGGTCCTCGCCCACCTTAAATGCAACGACGCTCGAGGTGTTGCGCTGCGTGTAATAACGCCCGCCCGGCTCGATGTCCCACGCCGCGTTCTCGGACAGGTAGGTAAAGCCCGCCTCGTCAAGCTCGGCCATAATGGTCGCCGCCGTATGGAACATGCTGGGGCATGCCTCGATAAAGTCGATAAGGTCGTTGGCGGCCTCGATATCATCGGCCGTCACATGCGCGCGCTCGGGCGTTTCCTGATCCGTCATGCTCTCCCCTTTCGCTGGGTTGATGGTCCCTTCCAGCATACCCCGCCGCGCCAGCGCTGCACTCTTCATTCCGTGTTTAATCCCGCACCGCTCACCAACTTGAGCCATCATGCCCGCGTTCCTTTTGCGACAATTACGCTAACAGGACGAGAGGAGCCGTCATGAAGCCACGTAACATTGCCATCGCCTGCGGTGTCGCGGGAGTCGCCGTCGGCCTTGCCGCTGCCACCGGTATCGTTTATCACAAGCAAATCAAGTCCGCCGCGTCGCTCAAACGCTTGACCAGCTACGCGGATGGCTATGACCTGTACGCAATCGACATCGCCTACGACTACGATCTTGATCGCATCATCGCCGCTGGCGTGCGCGACGACCAGGCCTACATCGATGCCGTGGTGGCGCAGGTGCTGCCCGGTGTGCCGGTACATGTCCAGGCGCCCCAGTTTGCCTGCAGCGCTTTTGTCGCCGTAGATGCCGAAGGCCGCGTGCGCACCGGTCGCAATTACGACTTTAAAGACGACACCTCGGCGCTGCTGGTGCGCAATCACCCACGCGGCGGCTATGCTTCCATCGGGTTTGCCGCCCTCAATAACCTGGGCGCCAACACTCCGCTTGACTCCATCACCGGACGCGCCGCGGCGTTGATGGGCCCGTTTGCCCAGCTCGACGGTGTTAACGAATGCGGCGTGTCCATTGCCGTACTCACCCTGGATTCCAAGCCCTGTGACCAGGACACGCAACGCCCCGCCATCAATACCTCGCTCGCCATCCGCCTGGTGCTCGACCGTGCCGCCACCACGCAAGAAGCTGTCGACCTGCTTTCCGCCTACGACATGCACGCTATGGCAGGACGCGATTACCACTTCTTTATCAACGACGCCGCCGGTGACGCGCGCGTAGTAGAGTGGGATCCGCACGATCCGGACCGCGCTTTCAAAGCGACTCCTGTACGCCAGGTTACGAACTTCTATGCCTGCTATGGCGACGAAGTGCTGCCCAACCAAAAGAATGGCGAGCTGGGCCATGGTAAAGAGCGCGCCGTCGCAATCGCCGATGTCCTTGACGCCCATGTCGGTGCCCAGAACGAGGCAGTCGCTTGGAAGGCCCTACGCGCTGCGGCGCAAGAGCCCAATCCGGAAGACATCACCAGCAACACGCAGTGGTCGGTCGTCTTTGACAACACCGAGCCCGCTGCCGCCATCACGCTGCGCCGCCACTGGGGCGACATCGATGCCTTCGCGCTGTAAGGAGCTGGCACCGTCGTCCTTACGCTGGCCTGACGTTGCTTACATTTCCATACATTTGAGCTAACACGTTTTACCCCCGTATCAACAGTGTGCGGGGGTAAACTTATGCGCATGTTATAACTTGCCCGGAAGGATTCACCATGCTTAGAATCGGTCTTCTTACTAGTGGCGGCGACTGCCAGGCGCTCAACGCCACCATGCGCGGCATCGTCAAAACGCTTATAACCAATAGCGAAGAACCTATCGAGATCTATGGTTTTGAGGACGGCTACCAGGGCCTTATCTACAGCAGGTTCCGCGTCATGACGCCCGCCGATTTTAGCGGCATCCTCACCCGCGGCGGCACCATCCTGGGCACGAGCCGCACACCGTTCAAGCGCCTGGATATTCCCGAGGCCGACGGCGTCGAGAAAGTGCCGGCAATGGTCCACACCTATCACAAGCTACAGCTCGACTGTCTGTTTATGCTGGGCGGCAACGGCTCCACCAAGACCGCCAACCGTCTGCGCGAAGAGGGCCTAAACGTTATCGCCCTGCCCAAGACCATCGATAACGACACATGGGGCACCGAGCTGACGTTTGGCTTTACGAGCGCCATCGACGTCGCCACCAAGTGCATCGACGACATCCACACCACCGCTTCGAGCCACGGCCGCGTGTTCGTTATCGAGATCATGGGCCACAAGGTTGGCTGGATCCCGCTGTATGCCGGCGTCGCGGGCGGCGCGGACGTCATCCTGATTCCCGAGATCCCCTACGACATGGACAACGTCATCAAGACCATCGAGCATCGCATGGAAACCGGCAGCCGCTTTACCATCGTGGCCGTCGCCGAGGGCGCCATCTCCAAGGAGGACGCGGCGCTGTCCAAGAAGGAGTACAAGAAGAAGCTCGCCGAGCGCACGAGCCCGTCGATCGTCTACGACATCGCCAAGGAGATCGAGGCCAAGACTGGTCGCGAGACCCGCGTCGCCATCCCCGGCCACACGCAGCGCGGCGGTCAGCCCGACGCCCAGGACCGCATCTTTGCGACCCAGTGCGGCGTCGAGGCGGCGCTCGGCTGCCTGCGCGGCGAGTTTGGCTACATGATTGCCCTGCGTGACGGCAAGATGTGTCACATGCCGCTCGAGGAGGTCGCCGGCAAGCTCAAGTATGTCGACCCCCAGAGCGATCTGGTGCGCGAGGCCAAGGCGTTGGGCATCAGCTTCGGCGACGAATAGCCTCGGCCGAAACTGCTCTCATCGGAGACCCCAGGGCTTAACTCCCAAATCGTCCTCGGACATGTCAGGATCCCGCCGTGCGCTTCGCGCGGCGGGATCCTTCCGTCCTGCGGAAAGATTTGGGAGGTAAGCCCTGGGGCCTCCTACGGTGACTGGGGAGGCCGAGACTATTCGTCTTCTTGCTGCGGGTGCCTGGGGTAGGATGCGGCGTGCATTTTTGGGAGTATTCAGCAGCCGAGGGTGCCTACATACTGGATTTTGGGCGAAAGGCAGGCACCATGGGCCGCATTCTGTAAAAAAACGAGCGGCTCTAGAGGCGTTGGGGCTCAGAATCGGGGCTTTCAGCGCAGTTTTGCACCCCCGCCCCCGCGCCCGCGGACCCCGGGACGCTGAATACTCCGGAATTTGCACGGCGCCCCCGGGGGTACCTGTGGGCAAAAAGCAACCGCCCTGCCGAAAAATGCATTTTTCGGTGCGGTTTATGCAGCACAGCGGCTGTGGATGCGTATGTCGCTCAGCGTTCTTGCCAGCCGATGCAACGTCGTGCGTAGCCCTTAATGTCTTCGGTGAAACCGTCAAGGTCGTCGAGCGTGATCACGTTATCGAAAAGCAAGTTGGCTATCTCATAACGCATGGTGCTACGGCGAATACCGTTTACGAGCACTCCTGAGGACAGCTTGTCCCTATTGACGCGCTCTTCTAGCGCCCAAAATCTACTGGACGCTTCGCTGTCACCGTTCAGTATCTCGATGTACTGGCCAATGAGCATTTCCATATAGCTTTCTTGCCATTTTGGGAGCAGCCCCTTGAACAGCTTCCAGTCGCTTTCAGTTACCTCGCCCATATTGCCTCCGTTCGCCAAACAAACTTAGCCATTCGATTTTTATTCTATTTGGAATTTTCGCTCGCAGCCGTGGATGAGGGGACCATCGGTCTTCAAGTTCGAGCTTGAATGAGCCGTTTGCTACAAAATGCGCCTAATTACTACGATGATTTGAATGCCTTCGACCATGCCGAAAAGGGTGGACATTAAACCGCAGGTAGAAAGCTTGCCGATTTTTGAAAAAGATGGGTGTGGTCGGCCTCATCGAGTTCATCGTAGTAAATCGGCCTTTTTCTTGGCATGCAGTGAGTTAAATACCAGTTCCCGTGCTGGAATTGCCCGCCCCATTCGTGAGTTGCGGTGAAATAGGGACTGTTAGACGCTCCAAGGTCCTCAACAGTCCGTATTTCACCGCAACTTGGAAGGGGCGAGCGGCGTTGGCCAAGCATTGCTGACGGGTTGGAGCGGCTTAGGCTTGTTTGCGGCGTTTCCATTGCTTTCGGCACCAGCGCATGAGTGCTTTTACAACTGGGATGGTGATGAGGATGACCCATGCGGGATGGGACTGCGCCAAGCAAAGCCACATATAGAGGAACCAGGCAATGGCGGCTGTTGGATAGACGCTACCGATTAGCTTAGATAGATGACGTCGGTCGATGAAGTCGCCCATCGCATAGTAGACGGGAATCAGAAAGACCAGAAAGAGCCCCATGCCCTACGTGCCGCAGATGATGCCGAGCGCGAGATAGGCGAGGACGACAAGTGCAGGAAAGGGAAACTTGTTCCATGCGCGACCGAGCTTAGTATGGAAATGCTTGCCATGATGGTCGAGCTTGTCGTGTGCCTCTTTCCAGCTCGAAAAGGTCTCGCCGTCGATGGTAACGGTGCCGTCGGCATTGGTATATACGCTGTGCCCATCGTCCTCTAGCGTATCGATATGCAATCCGCCCGGCCCGACATGGACCTCTTCACCCTTGCGCTCGTTAGCCACGTGGATACCATTCCAGCCAACATGGACCTCTTCGCCCTTCTCGGGATCAATAACGTGGATACCATGCGCGATAGAAATATCGACAAGTGGCTTATCACCGCAATTCGTATGCTCAGTAGAAGTCTCGGTGCCTTCAACCTCGTCGGAATTATTTGCGTCAAGGTCATCGTCGGTCGAAGTTTCGACATCGCCAGCCGCTTCCCCATACAGCAGTTCATCCAACGACACGCCATACAGCGCGGCGAGTGCAATAAGGTTATCGGTATCGGGCGAGGATTCGCTGCGCTCCCATTTGCTGACAGCCTGGCGGCTTACGCCAAGCTGAGCAGCAAGCGCCTCTTGAGAAAGCCCGGCAGCTTTGCGGCGATCGACGAGGCGCTGTGCCATCGCAAGATCCATGACAGTTCCTTTCATGTAGCGACCGTAATCGAATGAGCCGAGTATGCCGAGAACAACCGGTAGCGACCACCATTTCTAGTTAGAATCTGCCCCAACCCTACCGCAACTACGAGTAGCAACCCCTAATGGCCTGCCATTTCATGACAAATGTCAGTACGCATAACAGCCAAGAACCCTCTCAATATGTTGCGGTGGAATAGTTCCTGTTTGGCATAGCAGAGCCATAAAACAGGAACTATTCCACCGCAACTTACTATCAGGCCACGCACCCGCAGAGTAGCTACGGGTGCCTAGGGTAGGATGCGGCGTGCATTTTTGGGAGTATTCAGCAGCCGAGGGTGCCTGCATACTGGATTTTGGGCGAAAGGCAGGCACCATGGGCCGCATCCTGTAAAAAAACGAGCGGCTCTAGAGGCGTTGGGACTCAGAATCGGGGCTTTCAGCGCGGTTTTGTGCACCCGCCCCCGCGCCCGCGGACCCCGGGATGCTGAATACTCCGGAATTTGCACGGCGCCCCCTGGGGTACCTGTGGGCAAAAAGCAACCGCCCCGTCAAAGTATGCATTTGGCGGAGCGGTTTATGCAAAAATACTGCTGCGGGCGCGTCGGCAGCTCGCTAGAACTTGAATCCCAGGACAGGTTACTCGGCGCTCTTGAGGGCGCCGACCATGTCGATCTTGTTGAGGGTACGATTGGTGGCGAGGTTGACGATGATCGTAAAGCCGAAGGAAAGCACTACGGCGAGCACGTAGCTTAGCGGCTCGACCTCGACGTCAAAGTACAGCGACGGCATCTGCAGGATGTACGTAAAGCTCTCGGCAAGCAGGCCACCCAGCGGCACGCCCAGTGCGGTGCCAATCGCCGTGAGGATCAACGTCTCCTTGTTGACGTAGTGGTGCACCTCGCCGCGGCGGAAGCCCAGCACCTTGATGGTTGCCAGTTCGCGCTTGCGCTCCGAAATGTTGGTGTTGGACAGCGTAAACACCACCACAAACGACAGGCACGCCGCCATAAAGGTCACGAGCACCACGACGGAATTGATGATAGTGAAGTTCGCCTCGAAGTTCTCCCAATGCTCGGCCGTGCTCGAAATCGAAAGCCAGCCGTCACTCTTAAGCTTCTTGCTAAACGCAATCTGGTCGGCCGACGAACCCTTGAGCAGCGCAAAGATGCCATTGAGGCGAACGCTGCGCCCAAACGCGCGCTCATAGGTGCCCTGCGTCATGTAAAGCGTGTTGCCCAGATAGTTGAGCGAGATGTCGCTGACCTTGACCTTGGCGACGTTGAGCGACGAATCCTGGACCTGCGCCGTGTCGCCCGGCTGAATCCCAAGAACCAGCTGTGAACTCTTGCTCAGATACACGTCTCCGTCACGCAAAGACAGTGGCTCTTTGGACTCATCCTCGAGACGCACGTAGTCGTCCAGGTCGTTCGCGCGGTCATCGGGCACCACAATCAGCTGCACGGTCTCGCTCTTGCCGCCAAATGTAAAGGTGACGTTGTCGGTCATGATCGGCAGCGTCGAAGTTACGGTCACACCGGAATCCTTGACCGCGCTTCGCTCGTCGAGCGCCGCGCACGTCTGCGTAAAGTCATCGGGATTGGCAACCGCCAGCAAGTCATAGCGCGTGATATGCCCGTACTGCTTGGGCGAAAGCGCGACCGACGTATCACGAATGCCCATGCCGCAAATCACAAGCGCCGTGCAGCCGGCGATGCCAAAGATGGTCATAAAGGCACGCTTTTTATAGCGGAATAGGTTGCGTGCAGCGACCTTGTTCAAAAAGCCCATGCGGCGCCAGATAAAGCCGATGCGCTCGAGCAAGATGCGCGAGCCGGCACGCGGGGCCTTGGGACGCATGAGCGAGGCTGGGGTCTCGGCCATCTCGTGGCGGCAGGCGATAATCGTGGCGCCCACCACGCCCACGGCAAACAGCGCCACCGAGACGATTGAGGACACGATGTCGTACGAAAGCAGCATCTGGGGCAGTGAGTACATGTCGTCGAACACCGTGAACAGGAACAGTGGTAGGCCCACAAATCCGACAATGTTGCCAAGCACGCCGCCGATCAGACAAGCCCACAGTGAATAGTTCACGTATTTGGACAGGATACGCCCGCGTGAATAGCCGAGCGCCTTGTACAGACCAATGAGCGTGCGCTCCTCCTCGACCATGCGCGTGGCGGTGGTAAGGCTGATGAGTACGGCGACGATAAAGAAGATGAATGGGAAAACCGTGGCGATGGCCTCGATCGAAGAGCTGTCGCTCTCGACGCTCGAGTAGCTTGCGATGTTGCCGCGGTCCTGGATGTACCAGGTGCATTCGCCCAGATCGGAAAGCTCGGCGCGGGCATCGGCAAAATGCTGGTTGGCGGCGGCGCGGCGCTGGTCCAACTCGGCCTGAGCCTGGACGCGTTCATCGCTGCCCTCGGCCATGCGATTGATGTTGTCCTGCTCAATCCCAAAGAGCATATTCGCCTGACGCTCAGCCGCGTCCAAGCTCGCCGGCGTGTCGACCGTCAGCTCCTGGGCGCGCGCCTTCTCACGCTCCTCGCGGATCTTCTCGATATTGCCCTTGACCTCATTGATCTTTGCCGCGTAGGAATCCGAATAGGAGTTGAGGCTCTTGGCTCCCTCGACGATCACGTGGACCGCGGAGTAGGAAGAAGATGTCGCGGCGTCCTCGCTCACATAGAACTTATAGTCCGCCGCCGAAGCAGCGCGAAAGGCGTTGACTGTCGAGTCAGAACTTACATCAGTGGGGTCGAGGACCTCAGCAGTAATGGTGTAATCGCCCGCGGCAAACTGGTCCTTGGCGCTTTGATTGGACGAGCTCGCGTCATTGGCGGCAAAACTCACCGTATCGCCGATTTTCTTGCCCGATGCCTTCAGGAACTTCGAAGTCACCGCGACTTCATCGGCGCTCTCGGGCAAATCGCCGTTCACGAGCACCGGCTGATCGATGTTCTCCTTGGAGAGACTTTGCACGACCACGCGCTCGCGCGTTGTGCCCACGGCGGTGTAGGCGGTCTCGGCGTAGATGCCCTCGGCCGTCTCGACACCATCGACCTCTTGGATGGCGGCGAGATCATCGTCAGTCAGGCCATAGGTCGACTGTACGTTAATGTCATAGACATTTTGCTGGTCGAAGTAGGCGTCAACCGAATCGCACAGGTCCTCGCAACCCGCCTTAAGGCCGCACATCACGCTCACGCCAAGCGCGGTGATGACCACGATTGACAAGAAGCGCTTAAGACTGCCTCGGATTGTGCGGTAGATGCCACGGCGAAAAACCGTCGGCACCATATCGTTTGAGCTTTGGGCAGTGCGGTAGGTCGTAAAATCCTGCTCGCGCTCCGTGTTCTGCACGTCGCGGCGTAGGCTGTTTTGGCGGTCCTGATCCATGGGCACTACCACTCGATCGTCTCGATAGGCACGGGATTTTGCTGGACCGTCTCGCTCTCCACGCGACCGCTCTTAAAGCGGATCAGGCGATCGGCCATGGGTGCTAGCGCGGAGTTGTGAGTGATGATGATGACCGTAATGCCCTGCTTGCGGCAAGTGTCCTGTAGCAGCTGCAAGATCTGCTTGCCGGTTTTATAGTCAAGCGCGCCCGTGGGCTCGTCGCACAAAAGCAGCTTGGGGTTCTTTGCCAGTGCGCGGGCAATGGACACGCGCTGCTGCTCGCCGCCCGAAAGCTGCGCGGGGAAGTTGGCGAGGCGCTCGCCCAGGCCAACCTGGCAAAGCGTTTGCTCGGCATCGAGCGAATCGGGGCAGATCTGAGCTGCGAGCTCAACGTTTTCGAGCGCCGTCAGGTTGGGGACCAGATTGTAGAACTGGAAGACAAAGCCCACGTCGGCGCGGCGGTATTCCACGAGCTGAGCCTCGTTGGCGGAGCTCACGTCGCGCCCGTCCACCGTTACGGTGCCGGAAGTCGCCGTATCCATGCCACCCAGGATGTTGAGCGCCGTGGTCTTGCCAGCACCCGAGGCGCCCAGGATAATGGCGAGCTCACCGCGCTCAACGGTAAAGCTCGCGCCGTCGAGCGCGTGAATGCGGGCGTCGCCCTCGCCGTATGCCTTGATGACGTCTTTGAATTCGATATAAGCCATCGATCGGTTCCCATCTGGTCGGATAACTCTTTAGTATTACCCATTTCGCACCGACTAAAAAGGGACGGGTTTATTTTGGCAGGTTCTATATGGGGAAACGGCAGCTATAGATGAGGCGCCGGGGAGGCAGAGAAATCATCGATGGGGTCAGGCCGACCGCCAAACACAACGCACGCATCTCAATCTGTCAGCCAAATCATTCGAACAGCTGTTCGTTTCTATGATATAATTCCGCTATCTAAGCAGGCCAATACGCAGAAAGGCGGCCAACATGGCGTTCGACTTTAAGAAGGAATGCAAGGAGCTCTACAGACCTGCAAGCAAGCCGAGTATCATAACTGTCCCGCCTATGAGCTACGTTGCCGTTCGCGGAAAGGGCGACCCAAATACCGAAGGTGGCGAGTATCAAATTGCCCTGCCGCTGCTTTACGGCATCGCCTATACCGTCAAGATGTCAAAGAAAGGCTCAAGGAGTATCGAGGGCTATTTCGACTTTGTGGTACCGCCGCTCGAGGGCTTCTGGTGGCAAGACTCCCCGAGCGGCGACATCGATTATGTACGCAAGGACGATTTCAACTTTATCTCGTGCATCCGCCTGCCCGATTTCGTCACTCAGGATGACTTTGACTGGGCGGTCGCGGAAGCCACGGCCAAAAAGAAACTGGACTTTTCTGCCGTCGAGCTGCTTAAAGTTGACGAGGGTCTCTGCGTTCAATGCATGCATACCGGACCCTACGACAGCGAGCCGGCAACCGTAGACGCCATGCATGAATATGCGACCGAGCAGGGCTATGTCCCCGACTTCTCAGATACCCGTTTACATCACGAAATCTATCTCTCCGATCCACGCAAGTGTGCGCCGGAGAAACTTAAGACCGTGGTTCGTCATCCTATCAAGCGCGCTGAATAGCGTGGAGCGTCATTTCACGCGCTAGGTTTTAAGCCAGCCAACCAGCCGCCTCCTAGGCTGTCAAGCAATTATCTTGACGCGGCCCGTCGCATCTTATAAGTTTGTTTTGCTAAAGCTGGAAAGCCTCTCAACGATGCGCAACTCCAGCTCTTTTTCTATCAAGAGAGCAAGTGTCGGAAAGCAAAATGTCGGAAAGCAACGCATCGAGCAGAATCAAACGCTTGCTCAACACCTATAGCGGCCTCGTGCTTATGGGTGCCGTCGGAATCCCTATCGGCATCATCGTTGGCGCCATCTGCGCACTCTTTGGACGCGTGCTTCTGGCAATCGGCGCCTTCCGCGACGAACACATCGCACTGCTCCTTCCCTTCCTCGCCCTCATGGGCTTGGCCATCGTATTTGCCTACCGCACCTGGGGCAAAGGCACCAATCGGGGCATGAGCCTGGTATTTGACGTAGGTCACGGACGCGAGGATGCCATCTCCCCGCGTTTGGTGCCGCTCATTATGTTGAGCACGTGGGGGACGCACCTCTTTGGCGGCAGTGCGGGGCGCGAGGGCGTGGCCGTGCAGATTGGTGCAACCGTCTCGCACTGGATCGGCAGGCGTCTACCTTTCCGAAACCCCGGCAACACGTTTTTGCTCATTGGTATGGCCGCTGGCTTTGCCGGACTCTTTCGAACGCCGCTCGCTGCTACGGTCTTTGCTATCGAAGTGCTGGTCGCCGGACGCATGGAATACCGCGCGTTGCTCCCCGCGCTTACGGCTTCACTTGCCGCAAGCATGACCTCCGGCGCCCTGGGGCTCGAGAAGTTCGAGGTCGCCGTTACCGCCTCGTATGCGCTCGACCTCCCCGGTCTTGGACGGCTGGCACTGTTGGGCATCGCGTTTGGTATGGTGGGCGGCGCCTTTGCCTGGTGCCTTGCACATGCCAAAACACTTGCGGCGCGGCTGTTCCCCAACCCCTATGCACGCATCGCCGTTATGGGCATCGCGTTATCGGCGATTCTGTTCGCACTATGGCAGGGTCGATACTGCGGGCTTGGCACCAATCTGATATCCGCGGCGCTCGACGGTGACGGCAAGGTCGCCATCATACCTTGGGACTGGGCACTCAAATTCGCACTCACCATTACCACGCTTGCCGCAGGATATCAGGGTGGCGAGGTGACGCCGTTGTTCTCCATCGGAGCCAGCCTGGGTGTCGTACTCGCCGGGATTCTCAGCATGCCCGTCGAGCTCTGCGCCTCACTGGGCTACGCAGCCGTCTTTGGCAGCGCCACCAATACGCTGCTCGCACCCATCCTTATTGGCTGCGAAGTCTTCGGCTTTGGTAACTTGCCGATGTTCATTATTGTCTGCGTTGTGGCTTACCTGTTCAACATGGATAAGTCCATCTACGCCCTGCAGGAGCGGGCGTAGATCGATGTCCAGGCAGGTGGTCTCAGCCGGAAACGGCGTCCCACTCTGAGGCTGTATTCCGGGACACGGTTTCCGCTTGGAACGCCATTCGGAAAGCGCATCCCGCTTTAAAACGGAATTCCGGGACGTAGTTTCCGTCTGAGCCTCCATTCGGAAAGCATGTCCCGTTCTTTCACGGCATCTTGGCTATGCAAAGCGCTCGAGTGTTACTCCTCGTACGCGCCCTCAAGCCGCAGCAGCCACTCCTTGCGGTCGAGGCCGCCGGCATATCCGTTGAGCGAACCATCGGCGGCAACCACACGATGGCACGGCACAATAATCGAAATGGGATTGCGCGCGACCGCGGCCCCCACGGCACGGGGAGACGCAACGGGTGCTTCGTTTCCCGGTACACGATGTCGAGCCGCAACACGCTGGGCGATCTCACCATACGTAGCGACCTCGCCACGCGGGATAGAAAGCAGCTCAAACCAAACCTCGCGCTGAAACGCCGTACCAATCATATGCAACGGCGGCGTAAACCGAGGCTCCTGCCCCGCAAAATAAGCATTCAGCCAAGCCCAAGAACGCTCAAGTACCGACGAGGCAGCACCGTTTGTCGGATTCACCGAAGACATGCCGCCAGCACCAGAAACCGCATCGGCGCCTTCAACATGTTCGGGATCTTCTTTGAGAAGCGTGGAGCCAAAGTGCTCCTGCCCCTCAAACCAAAGCCCCGTCAAACCGCGGCCATCAGCGGCAAGCAGGATTTCGCCCAAAGGCGAAGCAAACGTCGTCGTGACCACCAGCGGCTCCTTTCAAAACTCCGCAAACATAATACCGCGAACTGTGCAGACAACCCCAATCGACCCCAAAGTCACCTCAGGCGGCAGGCGCGAAGCGCCGAGGCCGCCGCCGGGACCAGGGCCCGCAACGGCCACGTACCCCCGCATCAGCCCAGCGGCCTCAACCAACAACGGCCCCATCGCAGGCCGCTCGCAGCAGCGTCACCGCAGGCGGGGGCCGGGCTTAGCTTTCAGAACACTCCGCAGACCAGTGTGGCGCCTTGTCCGCGGCTCCGAAGGAGCAGGACAAGGCGCCACACATGGTCGAGGACGTTTTGAAAGCTAAGCCCGGCCCCCGCCGGACAGGTCACACTACTCGCAGAGCAGCTTAGCGATCTGGACGGCGTTGGTTGCCGCGCCCTTACGGATTTGGTCGCCGCAGCACCAGAAGGTGATACCGCGCGCGGCCTCGGGGTTCGAGATGTCGCGACGCACGCGGCCGACCCAAATCAGGTCCTGGTCGGAGGTGTCCATCGGCATGGGGAAGCGATCGTGCGCATCCTCGGCAGCCATATCGTCAACCAGCTTGACGCCGGGAGCGGCAGCCAGCGCAGCACGGGCCTCCTCGACCGTAATATCGCGCTCAAACTCGAGCGTAATGCTCTCGGAGTGCGAACGCAGCACGGGCACGCGCACGCAGGTGCAGTTCACGCGCAGCTCGGGCAGGTGCATAATCTTGCGGCCCTCGTTTTGCAGCTTCATCTCCTCGGAGGTAAAGCCCTCTTCCTTGACGCCGCCAATTTGCGGAATCAGGTTGCTCGCGAGCTGGGCGGCAAACGCGTGCGGCTCGGGAATCTCCTCGCCACGGCCCAGGGCGGCCAGCTGGGCCTCGAGCTCGGCCATACCGGGAGCGCCGGCACCCGAAGCCGCCTGATACGTCGAGACGATCATGCGCTTCACGCCGGCGAGCTGATGCAGCGGCCACGTGGGAACCAGACCGATGATGGTCGCGCAGTTGGGGTTGGCGATAAGGCCGTGATGCCACTTGATATCGTCGGCATTGATCTCGGGCACGACCAGCGGCACCTCGGGATCCATACGGAAGGCATGGCTGTTGTCGACCACGACGGCGCCGCGCTTGACGGCCTCGGGCAGCAGTTCCTTCGCGATATCATCGCCGGCGGCTCCGAGCACAATGTCGCAGCCCTCAAAGGCCTCGGGGCAAGCTTCCTCAATCACAATATGCTCGCCGTGGAACTCAACGGTCTTGCCCGCGGAGCGTGCACTTGCCAACAGCTTGAGCTTGCCAACCGGAAACTCCTGCTCGTTGAGGCACTCGAGCATCTGGGTGCCCACGGCTCCCGTCGCGCCCAAAATAGCAACCGTGTACTGTTTCATGCTTCCCCCTTTAAAGGTTGTGGCTTTTGCCCGCACGCCAAGCAGGCCGATTATTGTTGCCAGTGTATACAAGAACGGGGCGGGCACGAAACCCGCCCCGTCGAAACGAAACCGAAACGAAACGCCCCGCCATAGATTTTTGAGGCAAGTCCAAAAATCTACTGGGATAGCAGCTACTTGTGGAGCGCGACCAGAGCGGGATCGACCGGCGCGGGAGCCTCCAGATCGGAGACCTTCACAATGCCGTTCTCGTCGGAGAAGGCGCGGTAAATGGTCTGAATCGCCAGATCAAAGTCCTTCTCCTCCACACCGATGATGATATTGATCTCGTCGCAGCTCTGCGAAATCATACGCACGCTCACGCCAGCCTGGCCAAGCATGCCAAACAGGTGGCCCGAGATGCCGGCACGACCGCGCAGGTTACGGCCGACGGTCGCGATAAGTGCCAGACCCTCGACAACCTCGATCTCGAGCGGCTCGACCTCCTGCTGAATGTCGCCCACGAGCGAGTACAGTGAATCGTGAACGTCCCGCTCCTGCACCACGGCGCCAAAGCGGTCGACACCGGTGGGCATGTGCTCGACGGAAACGTCATAGCGCTCGAACACCGAAAGCGCACGGCGCATAAAGCCGACGCGGGGCTTGGTGCGGTCGCGGGCGACGTTGATGGCGACAAAACCGCGCTTGCCGGTCACGCCGGTAATGATGGGCTCCGCCTCGCCTTCATCAGCCGTCTCGCTAATGATAGTGCCGGGGTCCTGCGGCGCATTGGTGTTCTTGATGACCAGCGGAATACCAGCCTCGCGCACAGGGAACACAGCTTCCTCGTGCAGAACGCTCGCACCCATGTACGAAAGCTCGCGCAGTTCCTCGTAGGTAACGCGGGCAATGGGCTGAGCCTCGGGCACGATGCGCGGATCGGCAGAGTAGAAACCCGAGACGTCGGTCCAGTTCTCGTACAGGTCGGCACCAAGGCACTTGGCCAAGATCGAACCCGAGATATCGCCGCCGCCACGATCGAGCAGCTTGATCTGGCCCTCACGCGTCGCGCCGTAGAAACCGGGCATAACAAAGCCGCCCTGCTGACCGTACTCTTGCACCAGCTCGGAGGTGCGGTTCATGCTGAGCGTACCGTCGTGATGGAACGCCACAACCGTCGCGGCGTCCAGGAACGGTAGGCCCAGGTACTCAGCCATCAGGCGAGCGGTGAAGTACTCGCCGCGGCTCACAAGCTCCTCGGTGGAGTAACCGCCCGAGCGGGCGCGCTCGGCAAAAGCCGCGAACTCCTCACGGATGGGATAGGTGAGCTCCAGCTCGTCAGCGATATCAAAATAGCGCTGGCCGATGTCCTCGAGCAGCTCCTCGCACGACACGTGGTACTTAACGTGCGCGTTAACCAGGTAGAGCAGGTCGGTCACCTTGGTGTCGCCCTTAAAGCGGCGACCACAGGCGGAAACCACCACAAAACGGCGAGCCGGGTCGGCATCGACGATGGCCTTGATCTTCTTAAAGTGTTCGGCGTCGGCGACCGACGAGCCGCCAAACTTGGCAATCTTAATCATGGGCTGGAGGTTACCTTTCTAAAAAGCCTCTGCGAACCTATTTTGCGCGCTCTGATACCATGGTTTCACCGATTGGGACCAAGGCATCCGAGGAGCAGTGTTATATGGGAACTTATCATAGTACACGAGGACGCACTTTATCGTGCTCAAGTAAGGTGGCAATCCGCACCGGCATCGCTCCCGACGGGGGTTTGTTTGTCTCGGACGAGCTTGGCACCCAGCAGGTCGATATCAGCTCGCTTGCAGATAAATCGTACTTTGAAATCGCTCAAGATGTGTTGGGAATGTTACTGAATGATTACACGGCCGAAGAAATTTCGGCGTGTGTCGACGAGGCATACCGCGGCACGTTCGCGAGTGAAGAGGTTACGCCGCTCGTCAAACTCGACGCTGCGCCGGGCGCTGACGCCCCTCAGACCTATGTGATGGAGCTCTTTGGCGGCCCCACGAGTGCCTTTAAGGACGTCGCTCTGCAGATGCTCCCCCGCTTGATGGCCCGCACTTCCGCCAAGGACGGCGGCGCCGAGCGCATCATGATCGTCACCGCCACGTCGGGCGACACGGGCAAGGCAGCACTCGCCGGCTTTGCCGACGCCCCGGGCACGGGTATTACCGTCTTTTATCCCGAGGGCAAGGTCAGCCGCGTCCAGAACCTGCAGATGTCCACGCAGGAGGGCGATAACGTCGCCGTCTGCGGCATTCGTGGCAACTTCGACGATGCCCAGAGTGCCGTCAAGCGCATCTTTGCCGATAAGGAGCTTGCCGAGCGTCTTGAGGCCGCCGGCACGGTGCTTTCGAGCGCCAACTCTATCAATGTCGGCCGTCTGGTACCGCAGGTCGTCTACTACTTTGCCGCCTATGCGCAGCTGCTGCGCGCCGGCGCTATCGAGGCTGGCGACGCCGTAGAGTTCTGTGTGCCCACCGGCAACTTTGGCGATATCTTGGCCGGCTACTACGCCAAGCGCATGGGCCTGCCCGTCGCCAAGCTCATCGTCGCGAGCGACAAGAACAACGTGCTTGCCGACTTCCTGACCACCGGCGTCTACGACCGCAACCGTCCGTTCTTCACGACCATTTCGCCGTCGATGGACATCCTCATCAGCTCCAACCTCGAGCGCATGCTCTACTTCCTGTCCGACGGCGACTGCGAGCTCGTTGCCGGCCTTATGGAGCAGCTGGCACAGACTGGTCGCTACGAGGTGCACGCCGAGCTGCTGGCCAAGATTCAGAGCGTCTTTGGCTGCGGCTGGGCCAGCGAGGACGAGGTCCGCGCTGCCATCAAGAGTTGCTGGGACGCCAACGGCTACATGATCGACCCGCACACCGCTTGCGGCTATCACGTCTTTGAAAAGGTCGCTCCCGCCGAGGGCGCCAAGGCTCGCGTGCTGCTTTCGACCGCCAGCCCCTACAAGTTCCCGCGCGCCTGCTGCGACGCCCTGGGCCTCGACGTTCCCGAGGATGATTTTGAGGCTATGCGTGTACTCGAGCAGGCCACCAACACGGTCGCCCCGACCCAGCTCGCCGAGCTCGAGTCCAAACCCGTCCGCTTCGAAGACGTCTGCGACGTCGATGAGATGGCCGGCTACGTCGAGTTTGCAGCAAAACGAATGAGCACCGACTAGATCCCTTATTAAGCGCCGGCGAAAGCCGGCGCACCTTCTTTTTATTTAGCTTTCGGGATAATGACGAGCATGCGAGCGGGTCTGGCCGTTTAGTTCGTCGCGAGTTCCGCACGAGCCGGAAAGCACTTAATGTGCTTTCCGAGCGAGCCAGGACTGCCCGAGCAGCGAACTAAACGGCCAGACCCGCCCAGGAGGACCCACATGATCAAAATCACCGTCCCAGCAACCAGCGCCAACTTGGGCATTGGATACGATACCCTCGGCATGGCCGTCAGCCTCTATTCGCACTTCACCTTCGAGCGCGCCGACAAGCTCACCATCACGGGCTGCCCCGAGGAATTCCAAAACGAGAACAACCTGGTCTACGTGAGCTTTGTCGATGCACTGGCCGCGTGGGGCGAGCCGGCTTTCCCCGTTGCCATCGACATTCAAACCGACGTGCCCGTCGCTCGCGGCCTGGGTTCCAGCTCCACTTGCGTCGTCGCCGGCATCATGGCTGCCGCCGCGCTGACGGGCCACACCGTCGACCGTGCCGAGCTCGTCCGCATCGCCACCGAGGTCGAGGGGCATCCCGATAACGTCGCTCCCGCCATCCTTGGCGGCGCCGTCTGCTCCTTTACGCCGACCGATTCGCTCCCCCAATGCCTGCGCTACGAGGTGAGCGATCGCTTGCGTTTTATTACCGTGATTCCGCCCTACGAGGTACATACGAGCGAGGCGCGCAAGGTCGTGCCGCAGGAGATTCCGCTCTCCACCGCCGTGTGGCAGATGGGCCGCATCGCCGGCATGACGCGCGGCCTGGAGACTGGCGACCTTGACCTGATTGCCGCCGCCAACGACGACCGCATCCAGGAACCCTATCGTCGCCGTCTGATTCCTGACTACAACGCCGTGCGCGACACCTGCCTTAACGGCGGTGCCAAGACCATCTGGATCAGCGGTTCGGGCTCGACCCTCATGGCTGTAACCGACGACACCATCGTGGCAAAGTTCCTGCAGGTCAAGCTGCGTGAGCAGTTCCCTAAGTGTGATACGCACATTCTGACGTGCGACACGGAAGGCGCCCAGATCGAATACCTGTAGTCGCCGTCCTGTATACTCGCCGGTGAGGCCAGGGGCTTTGCCCCCAAATCGTCCTCGGACATGGCAGGACCCCCGCTGCGCACTTCGTGCGGCGGGGGTTCTGCCGTCCTGCAGAAAGATTTGGGGGCAAAGCCCCTGGCCTCCCCTACGTTAACTTCGCTGGCGGCGGCTACAGGGACCTACGCTCTGTAAAAGCGCCGGGCTGATAGTTGCTTTTTATTGGTAGGGGCTCTTGCTAGGTAGGGGCACTTACTAGTTACAGGCTTCGGCTGTGTGCTTGGGTTAGGCGGCGCTGGTTTCTTTGTATTCGAAGACTGGTTCTAGGAGGTCTTCGATGTTGCAGTGGAGGGCTTTTGCTATGGCTCTTACGCTTGTAACCGAAGCTTCATTGATGTTTCTCTGGCGCTGCTCGTACATTTGGATTGAGCGGAGTGACACACCCGATTCGTATGCCAGGTCTTGTTGGGTTTTCTTGAGCCTCTTTCTTGCTAACGCAAGTTTGGTTTGCCTGGACGCTTTCTTCGCCATATCGCAGACGAGACGGGCCACACGTTCCTCTGAGGCTTCATGCCAGGGGTAGTACAGGTTGCGCAGCGCGTCAAACGGAACGACATACAGCAAATCTTCGAAAGACTCTCCTAGGCGCCACTGAAGGTATGCCAATATCCAGCCTGTCCAATATTCCGGTGTCTTTTCGAATCGGTAGGTTCGATTTGGCATCGGCCTTGATTGATAGCCCGACCTTTCGGCGATAAGCGCGAACAGCTCAACACCCGATTTTCCCGACACTACCCATGCATTGCCGCGCTCAAACTCTCGAGCAACCCCGCTCAGGCAAAAGAGTTCAGCAACTTCCGATCCTTCTGCTCCATAGTCATTGACGGCATAGTCGAAGCAATCCCCGAGGTTGTTCATTGCGTCCTCAAGGTAATAGACGGGGTATGTCCTACTCGGCCCACAATCCGTTAACTCTTGGATCATTTAAATCAACCCTTCCTGCCATCAAATCCCTAATGTCGACACCATCAGAGTCAAATCCGTTTACCGTATCCAGGTACTTACGTCGAGCATTCTGTTCTCGCTCAAATCGTTTGGGATAAAACTCGGCTCCCGAGGCCTGTTTCCATTCGCGGAACCTGATCGCCGAGAACGCGCGCTCACTCATAAGCGCATATTGAATGCCCAAATCGCCCAAACGCATAATGCGCTGCAATTGCCTGAGCGAAATCATGCCGTTGACAAACTGTCTTGCAAACGAGAAATAAGAATCGTCTGCACGATAGCCTCGAATAACGTCATAAGGAGATATATCAATTAAGCAGTTATCAAGTAGATAGCGAAGCCCCTCGCGTGCTACTGGCGTTGAAACATTGAACTCTCTGTTATTCGCCAGAATTGCAAGCCAGTTGAGAATCGAGAACTCACCTGATTCCAAATCCAAAATCGCAAGGCCATCTAAATCAAGCTCATATCGATTAGCAATGCCATCAGACTCAGTCCGGCATGCCCACTCCATTGCCATTTCTTCATGCGGCGTGCAATAAAACCCGCGCCCATAGTCATTGAATTGCCTACATTTATCCAGCGATGGATGCTCGACAACAACGTCCGATCCGTGCCATAACTCCATATCGACCTCCAAACAAAAATATCACCCCAGTGATAGTGTACCAACAACTATCACTGGGGTGATATAGATAGATGCAAACTATTGCCTGCCATGAGCCCTTACTAGAGACAAGCCTCGGCGATGCGCTTTTTGAGTTCGTCGATGCCGGTGCCGGTCTGGGAGCTTGTAATGATTACGTTCTCGGCCGGGACGTTGAGCTGCTTTTTGATGGCTGCTGCCTGGCGGGCCTGCTGGGTGCGGCTGAGCTTGTCGGCCTTGGTGAGGCAGACGATAAAGTTGAACTCGTTGCCCTGCAGGTAGTCGATCATGTCATGATCGAGCTTACTGGGGTCGTGGCGAATGTCCACCAGCGACACGACCAGGTTAAAGCTGCGCTCGGAGTCGAAGAAGTCGCCGATGAGCTCGGCCCAGCGGTCGCGCTCAGCCTTGGAACGGCGGGCGAAACCGTAACCCGGCAGGTCGACAAAGTGCACGTCGTCGGCCTCGAAGAAATTGATGTTGCTCGTCTTGCCCGGCGTGCTCGAAACCTTGACCAGGTTCTTGCGGCCGAAGAGCTTGTTCATGATGGAGGACTTGCCCACGTTGGAGCGGCCCACAAAGCTCACCTCGGGACAGGTGGACTCGGGAATCTGCGAAACCTTGCCGTAGCTGGCGACGAACTTGGCAAGCTGATAGTTAATGGAATCGGCCATGGACACTCCTTGGTCGTAGGTTTTTACAAAACGGGCGTGCTATTGCGCGGCGGCGATACGACGAACGATGTCAAGCGTGATGCCGCTCGCGGTGCGAGCGTACTCGTCCAGATCGAACTCGCGCTCGCAAAACGCGTCATATGCCTCGTCACAATTATCGCTGATAGCGCGCAGCACCAGGCAATCGACACCATTCTTGGCCGCAATGTGCGCAATTGCCGCACCCTCCATCTCGACGCAATCGGCATGCGTGGCCTCAATGGCGGCGATGCACATGGCGTCGCCCGTTACAAAGCGGTCGCCTGTAGCGATAGTGCCAACCAGGAACTGTTTGGGGTCCTTCTCCACAGCCGCCACATCCAGCGATGCGTCCACAAACCCGTGCTCGACAAGCACGGCGGCGGCAACATCAGCCAACGCCGGCGTCGAGACAAACTCCTCGAGCCCCGGCGCGGACTCGGCGATGAGCGCCGTGTCGGTATCGAGATAGCGCAGGCACTTGCCTATAACCACGTCGTTAATATGGAGCTTAGGGTTTAGGCCACCCGCAATGCCCGAAAACACAACGGCCTGCGGGGCATATTTGCTGATGAGATGCTGCGTTGCCGCCGCGGCGTTTACGGTTCCCATGCCAGCGGTCGTAGCAACAACGGACAAACCGTCGAGCTCGCCGCTGACAACGGTCAAGCCCGCCTCTTGTGCCACACGAGCGCCGTTCAGTTCTTCTTTAATCTGCGCAACCTCTTTTTCGAGTGCACCGATGATTGCGATGGTAGACATACCATCCCCCAAACCCGTGAAAACTGCTATCCACGGTATGGTACCAGCATTTTGACTCAACCGCGCAATACGAAGCCGCTAGACCACCGCAGCGCGGGTATCGTAGAGGAGCAAATTGACTTGCTAGCCGATGGCGTTTTTTAGCTCCGCGCGACGCTTTTTCATGCCCGTCATGACGGCGTTGCGCAGCTCGGGCATGCGCGCGGTATCCATCTGTGGAACGCCCTCGAGCTTATAGGGAATGCCCAATTGCTCGTACTTGACGACACCCATCGTGTGATACGGCAGCATTTCCAGGCCCACCACGTTGTGCCATGGAGCGATGAGGCGGCCGAGCGCCTCGCACTCCTCAACCGTATCGGTAATGCCGGGCACCACCACGTGGCGGATAACGACCTTAATCTTGCGACGGGCAAGCTCATCACCAAACGCCAGAATGCGTGCGGGATCGCAACCGGTCAGCTTTTTATGCTCAACGGGATCGGCATGCTTGATGTCGAGCAGCACCATGTCGGTCTCGTTGAGAACAGTATCGAACTTCTCGGGATGGTTGGGGTCAAACGCATAGCCGCAGCTGTCGAGGCAGGTATGCACGCGGCCATCGGGGTTGTTGTGCATTGCACGGAACAGGTCGGCTAAAAACGCGGGCTGCAAGAGCGGCTCGCCGCCGGACACCGTAATACCGCCGCTGCGGTAAAACTCATGGTTGCTCTGGAACTCGTCCATCAGGTGCTCGACGGTCACCATGGTGCCGCCGCTAACCGACCAGGTATCGGGGTTGTGGCAATACGCACAGCGCATGGGGCAGCCCTGAACAAACACCACAAAGCGGATGCCGGGTCCATCGACCGTTCCCATCGTCTCAATCGAATGTACGCGGCCCAGGGCAAACGCAGAGTCCTCGGGACGAGCGTCCACACCCTCGAGCGTCATCTCAGCCATTCCCGCTACCTTGCCTCTCATTGGTTTTAGCTACATAAATGCCAGAATCATTCTAGCCCATACGCATGATGGCGAAACGGTTTAGCGGTCAATTGGGTTGTCCTATTTGGCCCTACGCAAGAGCGGCGGGAAGGTTATCGCAACCCGCCCGCCGCTGAGGCAATAGAAATCGATAGACGCCAGACCTTACGCCTTGAGCGTGAGCACCGCACCGAAGGCGGTCGGGCCGCAATGGCTCGAGATGACACCGCCGACCTGGGTCCAGGCAACGTCCTTAAAGCCCAGGTCGTGCGCATAGACCTCCATGTCGTCGCGCAGCTCCTGGGAAAGGCCCACCGAATACGCCAGGCCAATGTGCGAGTAGTCAATCTCGCCCTTCGCAACCATGTGGTCAATAAAGGCGCGGGCGCACTTGAGCATAGAGCCGCGAAACTTCTTAGTCGCCACGAACTTGCCACCCGTCACCTCAATGCAGGGCTTAATCTTGAGCAGGTGGGCGCCAAGGAATGCCACGTTGGACAGACGACCGCCTGCCTTAAGGAAGGCTAGGTCGGTAGGAACAAAGCCCAGCAGCACACGATCCATGACGGAATTCGTAAAAGCAAAGATCTCGTCGACGGTGGCATCGGGGTGAGCCTCGATGTATTTGGCGGTCTCGACGACAACGAGCGACTGGCCCACCGAGACAAAACGCGTGTCCATGGAGAACACGTAGTCGCGGCCCTTAGCTGCAATCTTGGAGGACTGATGCGAGCAGGTCGTGGCCTCGGAGTACGCAAGATGCAGAATGGTCGCATCGGGCTGCTCGGCATGGATACGGTCGTACACGTGAGCAAAATCTGCCGGCGCACAGCCGCTGGTCTTGGGCATCACGCCAAACTCGTTGCAGCGCGAATAAATCTCAAGCGGATCGATCGAACCGTCCTCGACGGTCTCGTCAGCAATCGTGACATGCATGGGCACGCGCACGATGCCGTAGCGCTCGCAGAGCTCTGGCGTCACATCCGAACCAGATTCAACCACGATTACGTATTTGCCCATTCTTATCACGACCCATCTCGACGTTGGTTTTTCAATATGTGACGCACGTGCCGCCGCACTGTTGCACAACGGCGTCCAAGCGCCAAAGAGACGCCGCCCCTTGCACACAACAAAGGACAGCGTCTCCCTGGAAAACTCCGTGCATCCTGAGATTCTACACGGTTTATTAAGGAGTGTTACTTATTCCGCAAACGGTCGCTATACGCGATAAACGGTAGCTGGCCGCGGTAACTGCGACACATTCCGCCCAGCAAGTCCAATCGTACTCCATGCACGGTTAATGCACGAGGCGGTAGAAATTCATCGATACCGCACCCTCGGCGTGCAGCTCCATCGCCGGAACCGCCGGCGAATAGGTCCGGCTCGTAAGTGCTGCCTCGCCGCCATTTGCAAAAATCTCGGCCATCGTAGTGTCCGAAAGCACGCGCAGGTCGCGAAGCTCGCTGAGCTCGATCGACCTCTGGTCGCGCCCATAGCCTTCGTCACCCATGTCGAGGGTAAGCATCCCGTCTGCATAGCGCACAAAGACACCCTTGCGGATTTCGAGCTCGATCACCTGGGCGCCCTCACAGGAAACCACAAGATCAAACAGGCGGCCCGGCTCCTCAACGGTTTCACCGCCTGTCGCGCAAACGCAGTCGCCACGCATCCTCTCAATCTCGTGCACCGGCTGCTGACAGAGCTTACCATCGCGCATGCTCAGTTCTCTCGGCACCGTCAACGCGCACTGCCACCCGCGTGCCACCGTCGGGCTTTTTGCCGTCGCATCGGGGCAACCCGACCACCCGATCATCAAGCGCCGACCCGCAGCATCCTCAAAAGACTGCGGTGCGTAGAAATCAAAGCCGGCATCGACCATCGGGGGCATGCCCTGCCCGGCGATCTTAAAACTCGGCGCCTCCCAATCGGCCTCGATGGGAAACCACACGCACTGGTGCGGATTGCGGTAACGCCATCCATCGGCGGACACACCCTGCGGACAGCAAACGAGAATAAGCTCACCATCGAGCTCAAACAGATCGGGGCACTCCCACATAAAGCCAAACTTCTCGCCCAACTCAATGCGCGTCGCATAGCTCCAGTCCTCTAGATCGCTCGAGGTATAGACAAGCACGCAGCCGCGGTCGTCTTTCGTACGAGCGCCCAGAACCATGTAGTAGATACCATCGTGTTCAAGGATTTTGGGATCACGCACGTGCGTACCGATATCGTCGGGGTAATCGACCGGCCCAACAGCCATGCGCTTCTCGCCCAATTCGTCGGGGTTCTCGGCAACCACATGAATCTGGTTTTGCTCACGGCCCGTCAACACGTAGTCGTAATCATCGCGGTCAAAGTGCTTGACGTTGCCGGTATAGAAGTAGTGAATCTTGCCGTCGTGTACAAAGGCAGAACCAGAATACGCTCCGCTCGAATCCAAATCGGAATCGGGGAACAGCACAGGGCCGCGATTCTCGTACGTCACAAAATCCTTTGTTGTCAGATGATTCCAAAGCACTGGACCGCCATGCGCAGCATCGAATGGATCGTATTGGTGATAGATGTGATACGTATCACCGATCTGCACCAAACCGTTGGGGTCGTTGAGCCAGCCAAGCTCAGGCTCCACATGGAACAGGAGCCTATCGGGGTCGGACGCGATGCGACCCGCCGTCTCATCCTGTCCGGCACGCCACTGCTCATAGTCCGCGCGTGTCACCTTATTTTTTTGATTAAACATCGCCGTTGACTTTCTCGTCTATGGGGAAGGACGCTCGACTCACACGAGTCGAACGCCCTTCCCCAAATGGACTTATCCTCAGATTACGCTGAACGGCTCAACTAGAAGCTGACATCGAAGCCAGCACCAGCGCCCTCTTCATCAGTGGTCGGCACGCCCTTTGCCTTGTTGTAGGCAAAGATCAAGACGATCGGCACGATAAAGGCGATGAGATTGCCAGCCACATACCACACGAGCGTCTCGGGCGTGACGATGAGCAGGCCAAGCACGCCGGTCAGACCCTGACCGATGGCGCGCACCTCAAAGAGCTTCACGAAGGCACCGCCGCAGCCTGCACCGATGCAAGCGCAGATGAACGGGATGATCGAGTAGCGCATGTTTGCAGCAAAGATTGCGGGCTCGGAGATACCGACCAGCGTCGGGATAAAGGACGACATGCAGATGTTGCGCTCTTTGGAATGCTTCTTGTGAATGAGGTACATGCCGATGGCGCCGCCGCCCTGGGCGATGATGGAAACCGACCAGATAGCCTGGATGTAGTTGAAGCCGGTCGTGGCAACGAGGTTTGCCTCGATACCCTGGATGAACTGATGCGTACCGGTAACGACGAGCGGCTGCAGGAACGCGGCGAAGACAAAGGCGCCAAAGACGCCCATCCTGTTGTACAGGACATCGATTACGCCAGCGAGGACGTCGCCGATCAGGTTGCCGAGCGGGCCGAACACGGTGAACAGGGCAACGTTAGCAAGAATCAGGGTAACGGTCGGGACAAAGACAAACGAGACGACCTCGGGGATGTACTTCTGGGCAATCTTTTCGACCTTGGCCATAAACCAGGCAGTCAGGATTGCAGGGAACACGCCGCCCTGGAAAGCAACCATGGGAATGGAGAGCGGACCAAAGTTCCAGTACTCAGCACCCGTCGGGTCCATAACGAACGTGTTGCGGTTCATAAGGCTCGGGTGAACCATGACGATACCGACGAGGATGCCCAGAATCGGGTTACCGCCAAAACGCTTCACCGCGCTGTACATAACCAGGACAGGCAGGTAGTCAAACGTGGTGGCGATAATGGCAAAGAAGCTTGCGAGGTTCTTGAGGAACTCGCTGTGGTCGGCAAGGCTGCCCTCCATGCCAAAGAGGCCGTTGGCAACGATCAGCGACTTAAGGCCGATGATGATAGCAGCGCCGACGAAAGCGGGAATGATGGGGATAAAGATATCCGAGAATACCTTGAGGACCGAGAAGAACTTGCCCTTCTTGTCCGCCTCGGCGCCCTTGACCTCGGAAGCGCTGATCTCCTTAACGCCCGTCAGAGCCATAAACTCATCGTAGACCTTGTTGACGGTACCGGTACCGAAGATGATCATGAGCTGGCCGCTGTTGTACAGCACGCCCTTGACGCCATCGATGTTCTCGAGCTCGGCCTTGTTGTACTTGCTCGTATCCTTGAGCACCAGGCGCAGACGCGTAACGCAATGCGTGGCGCCCTCGATGTTCTCCAGACCGCCGACGTTATCGACGACTTGCTGAGACACTACTTTGTAGTCCATGTTCCTCTCCATTCCCTTACGAAATCATAAAACGTTTTGATGCCATTACAGAGACGCGATCGTTGCATTTGCGCACTTGAGCGTTCCGTCGGTGACCGTCAGCGCCACACCCTGGCCCTGCTTATTGCAGAAGCGCGCGTTAAGCGCAACATCATCGACAAAGACGGTCGCGATATCGTCGTCAACGACCAGGCGCACATGATGAGTGCCCTCGCCCTTAAAGAACAACGGACGCTCGAGGCCCATGTTGTTGACCTGGAACCACGGATACTGGGGGGCCGCCGTAAACTCGAGCTTGCCCTCACGCAGGTTGGCGCGGAACTCATAGGCAAGACCGGACTCGGCGTCCTCGGCAAGCTTCACCGAGAAGCCGGCAGCGTCACCGGCGAGCTCGATGTCGGCATCGAGCATATAGGTGGAACCGGCATCCGCGGCGAGCACCTGCTCGACCTTGCCCGACTCGCAGGAAAGCTCAAAGGCCTCGACTGCCTTAGCCTCGCCAAAGGCGCCAAGCATGCTGTCAGGGAGCTTGGTGCCGAGCGTTCCGTCGGCACGCTGAACGATCTCGAGAGGCATAAAGGTGCCACCCCACAGGTAAGAGCTGGGATCGCCACCCTCGTCACGCGTAGGAACCCAACCAAAGAGAACGCGGCGCTCGCCATCAAATGCGGTACGCGCGGCATAGTACGCGCGGCCATCGAATGAATCGTCAGCAGGAGTGATCCAAGGACCGTTGATGGAGCGAGACATGCGGTAACGGGTCTTGTTGCCATCACTGTACTCGGAGAACACCAGATACCACCAGTCGCCCATCTTAAAGAGATCAGGCATCTCGAACATGGTGTAAAGGCCCGGATTCCACCAGTCGCCCTGGAACTCCCAGGTATCCAGGTCCTTGGAGGTGAACTTGACCAGACGCCCGGTCATCAGACGCTTGTCCTCGCCCACGCGCGTGCCGAGGATGAGCATGTACTCTTCGTTCTCCTCATCCCAAAGCACAAAGGGATCGCGCCAGTTGCGGTCATCGTAACCTTCCTGGGGCGGAAGCAGCGTCTCGGCGATGTTCTTCTCCCACTTGACGGCGTCGTCACTCGTTGCGTGAAGAAGAACCTGCTTCATCAAGCGTGCGCGGACCTTATCGCGATTGCAACCAGTGTAGAGCGCATGGTACTTGTCGCCCACCTTAAACACCGTGCCGGCATAAACATACTGGTCGACTTCCTCGTCGCCGCCACGCTCAAGGCTCTCGCCAAAGTCCTTGTAGTTGACGAAATCCTTGGTCGTCGCGAGTGCCCAGCCAAACGGCTCTCCGAAAGGTCCGGGGTTACGCGTGTCACGCTGATGATAGAGATAGAACGTGCCGTCCTCGCCGTACGGCATGATGTCGCCTACCCAAATTCCCTCAGGCTGGTAATACACCTTGTGCATCCGAGACTTCCTTTCCCACAAGATACTAACTCGGTACAACTGCAAGATATGTCAATCGTTTTCATATGTCAAACGTTTTCACATCAATACGTCTTTTCGCAGTTCCAGTCGTCGGCAAACGGTTGACATATGCCGGCGAACGGTCATCAGAGGCGTTTGAGGAATTCTTTTGGCACGGGATGAACTACGCGGTTTTGCCCTCAATGAGTTCAACGGGGAGCTTGATATTCGATTCAGGATTATCGCCGTTAACAAGAGCGATGATGGATTGCGCCGCGAGCTCTCCGATGCGATCGATATCTTGGCGTACGGTTGTTAAGTCAGGCATAAACGTCATAGTGCGGCGGGCACCATCCGCGCCCACGACCTTAATATCGTCCGGAGCGCTCAAGCCGCGCTGCTTCATAATGTTGAGGCAGATGGCCGCCATCGTGTCGTCTCCCGCAAAGATGCCGTCAATATCGGGGTTCTCATCGAGGATCTTCGCAACGACCGCACTCTTTTCGTCATCGGGCTTAACGAACTCGACCTCACGGACAAGCGCGGGCAAACCGGCCTGCTCAACAACATCGAGGTAGGCATCGGTACGCTTATTGGCAGGCATGCGCATGCGGCTATTGCTGCGCAGGCACAGGATGCGTGAACACCCGTCATCGATCAGGCGACGCGTGGCAAGTTCGCCGATGCTATAGCTGTCGCTCGCAATCTGAACAGAGGCCTCGCCAAGGTCGCAGTCGATACCAACCAGGCTCAAGCCCATCTCGGCATATGCCTCAGCACCGATATTGAGGGAGTTGACGATGACGCCGTCGACCATATTGCGGCGGAGCATGTCAATATAGGAACGCTCAAGATCGGGTCGATTGGCGCTGTTGCACAGCAACATCTTAAAGCCGTTTTCCGCCAACGTGCGCTCGACCGCCTGCACAACCTGAGCATGGAACGGGCTGCTCACAAAGGGAACGATCATGCCGATAAGGTTCAGGCGACCGTTGAGCATGGCACGGGCGATATCGTTGGGCGTATAGTTGATGCGCTCCATCGCGGCATGGACCTTATCGCGGGTTTCTTGGCTAATATAGCCGCGATTATTAAGCACGCGAGATACCGTAGTGGGCGAAACCCCCGCCACCGCTGCAACTTCCTTGATGCCAGGCTTAGCAGAATCCTTAGAACGAGCGCCCTCGCGAGCCATAGCACCCTCCCCCATCAACATGTCATACGTTTACATACGAACAAAGCATACCCCAACAACAGCGGGAAGACGGTAACAGTACAAGTAAGTAAACGACTCATCCAAATAATTAGGAGAGTTTCGCCTAAAGGGTGACTACACAGGACCCCGCCGGGGCTGCTTGGGCTATCTCCCAAAATATTCCGCAGGACGCAAGAAGCCCTCGCCGCACGAAGTGCGCAGCGAGGGTTTCTTGCATGTCCGAGGACGTTTTGGGAGGTAACCCAAACAGCCCCGGCGATCCTGCGGGAGTTAAATCCCTTTAGAACTTGTCGTGGAAGGTACGCGAAATGACCTCGTCCTGCTGCTCCTTGGTGAGCGTGTGGAAGTTCACGGCATAGCCGGAAACGCGGATGGTCAGCTGCGGGTACTTCTCGGGGTGAGCCTGAGCGTCGAGCAGCGTCTCACGGTTGAAGACGTTGATGTTCAGGTGGTGGCCACCCTTCTCGGCGTAAGCGTCGAGCATGTGGACCAGGTTATCGGCCTGAGTCTCGGAAACTTCAGAAACCTTCATAATGTGTCTCCTTCGATTAATAGGCGCCGGCCGAAACCGGCGCGCTAATCAGTAATCGTTATTGTTAGTATAGCACTAACAATAGTTACTCGCCCAGCTGATCAAGGTCGATATCGCCAAAGAACACCTGGTCCTCCTTGCCGAGCGCACTCGGGATGATGGAGAAGGTGTTGGAAATGCCGTCCTGAGCATCGCGGAACGGGAGCTTGGAAACCGAAGACAGCGAAGCGATGGCGCCGTGGCTATCGCGCTTGTGCATGGGGTTAGCACCCGGGGCGAACGGCTGGCCAGCCTTGCGGCCGTCGGGCGTGGAACCGGTCTTCTTACCGTACACGACGTTGGAGGTAATGGTCAGAACCGAGGTCGTGGGCACGGAGTTGCGGTAGGTGTCGTTCATGCGGATGTACTCCATGAACTGGTGCACAACGTCGTGAGCGATCTGGTCGACGCGGTCGTCGTCGTTACCGTACTTGGGGAACTCGCCCTCGGTCTCGAAGTCGACGATGATGCCGTTCTCGTCACGGACGGGGTGGACCTTGGCGTACTTGATAGCGGACAGGGAGTCAGCCACGACGGAAAGGCCAGCGATGCCCGTAGCGAACCAGCGGTGCACGTGCTTGTCGTGCAGAGCCATCTGGATGCGCTCGTAGCAGTACTTGTCGTGCATGTAGTGAATGATGTTCAGCGAGTTGACGTACACGCCAGCGAGCCACTTCATCATGTCGTTGTACTTGGCCACAACGTCGTCGTAATCGAGCGTATCGCCCTCGACGGCGCGATACTTGGGACCGACCTGCTTCTTGGAGACCTCGTCAACACCACCGTTGAGTGCGTACAGCAGGCACTTGGCCAGGTTGGCGCGAGCGCCGAAGAACTGCATCTCCTTGCCGATGCGCATGGAGGACACGCAGCAGGCAATACCGTAGTCGTCGCCATGATAGACGCGCATGAGGTCGTCGTTCTCGTACTGGATCGAGGAGCTGGCGACAGAAGTCTTGGCGCAGAACTTCTTGAAGTTCTCGGGCAGACGGGTCGACCACAGAACGGTCATGTTGGGCTCGGGGCTGGTGCCCATGTTCTCGAGCGTGTGCAGGTAGCGGTAGCTCATCTTGGTAACGAGCGTACGGCCGTCGACACCCATGCCGCCGATGGACTCGGTGACCCACTGCGGGTCGCCGGTGAACAGGGCCTGGTACTCAGGGGTACGGGCAAACTTGACCATGCGAAGCTTCATGATGAAGTGATCCACGAACTCCTGGATCTGCTCCTCGGTGAAGGTACCGTTGGCAAGGTCGCGCTCAGCGTAGATGTCGATGAACGTAGAGGTACGGCCGATGGACATGGCAGCGCCGTTCTGCTCCTTGACGGCAGCAAGGTAGGCGAAGTACATCCACTGGATGGCCTCCTGCGTGTTGGTAGCAGGGTTGGAAATGTCGAAACCATAGGTCTCGGCCATCATCTTGAGCTCGCCGAGGGCGCGGATCTGCTCCTGCAGCTCCTCACGATCGCGGATGTTGTCGGCGGTCATGACCGTCGGGGTGGAAGCCTTCTGGGCCTCCTTGTCCTTGATCAGGTAGTCGACGCCGTACAGGGCAACACGACGGTAGTCGCCGATGATGCGGCCGCGGCCATAGCCATCGGGCAGACCGGTGATGATGTGAGCCGAGCGGCAAGCACGCATCTCGGGAGTGTAAACATCGAAGACGCCAGCGTTGTGGGTCTTACGCTCGAAGGTGTAGCGCTCGACAACGTTCTCGTCGACCTTATAGCCGTGCTGGCTGGCAGCCTGACAAGCGATGCGGATACCACCGTTGACGTGCAGCGCGCGCTTGAGCGGCTTGTCAGTCTGAAGACCGACGATGGTCTCCTTCTCGCGGTGGGCGTTATCGATGTAGCCAGCGGGGTGGCTCACGATACCCGTGACGATCTTGGTGTCCATATCGAGGACACCGCCCTGTTCGCGCTCCTTAAGCAGCAGGTCGAGAACCTCGCCCCACAGCTCCTTGGTACGCTCGGTCGGACCGACGAGGAACGACTCGTCGCCCTCGTAGGGGGTGTAGTTCTTCTGGATGAAGTCTCGGACGTCAACCTCTCCCGTCCAAATGCCTTCCTTGAAGCCTTCCCATGCCTCCTGCATTGTGTAACCACGCTCCTAGTTACGTGTAATGCGGCGCTCTCTCACACCGCTGCTTATTGAATTCTTGAATGTTCGGCTTGCACTACCGGCTTCTTCCGTTCTTCACCACACGCTGGTGCAGAGAAAACGTTTGTCCACCTTGGAACCGCAACCCAAAACCCAAGATTTCACCCGTCTGAGAAGGATAACATAGCGACCCTCTCCATCTGGGCTGTTATATGTTTCTTTTTTTATATCATAAGGGCGTTTTTTACAAACCCGCAGGAAATGCGAGCGTAAACAACTACCGTTCACCGATTTGTTTGGTATTTTTCCTTGCCTTTGTACGACGTTCACTCTAGCTGTTATGCCAGTTTTAGCATGGTAAAGTGCCCCACAGACCCCACAGAAAGTGCAGGGCGGCCACGGGATTTCCCCCGGGGCCGCCCTGTGGCGTAGCTAGTTTTTAGCTTTGATTGTCGCTTGGCATTAGGCGGCTGCGGCGGCCTTGTCGGTCGTTGCCTTGCTATCGCCGTTGCCCTGGCCCTCAAAATGCTTGTGGCACCAGCTGGTGACCAGCGGGGTCAAAATGGCCGTCACGATAGCGCACGCTGCAACCTGTGCCGTAGCCGTCGCGAGCACGGCGCCACCGTACATGGCCCCGTTGACGCTTGCCATGGCAGCAGGCGTGGCCACATTGGCTCCGGCGCAGCTCGAGATGGCCGCACCTGCGACACCCGTACCGCCCGTGAGCTTATCGACCGCGATAACGGGAATTGCAAAGACCACCGAGCAGATCACGCCGAGCAGGATGCCGGGAAGGCCGCCGTTGATAAGCTGGCCAAATGTCATGGTCGAGCCCATGGCAAAGAAGACGAGCACGATGATGGCGGAAAGTGCCGGTGCCATCATCTTCTTAAAACTCGGGAAGAGGTTGCCCAGGATAATGCCGACGACGATTGGCAGGATGGCGCCCACGAGCGACCAGCCGATCGGGGCCTGACCGGCAGCGCCGAGCACGATCATCGTGACCGGAGGGCCGACAACGAGCGTGGTGATTGCGACAGCGCCACGCTCGGCCTCATTGCCCATGGTGCCCATCAGACCAGCGTACATAGCGTTGTTGGCGCCGGTGCAAGCCGCCAGCATCACCATGGCAGAGATACCAAACAGGTTGTCGTTGAACACATACAGGATGAGCAGCGACACGGCAACGACCACGATCTGCTTGACGGCGATGATGATGGCGCCGCGTGCAGCGGCGGCAGGAGCACTCTTAAACGAAATCGTCGTACCGACGATGAGCAAAAAAGCGCCCACGAGCGGGCCCGCGCCCTGCTGGGTCATGCCAAGCGTAAAGCTGCCGAGCGTTTTGAACAGGTCAGGGAATAGCGTGTTGAGCAGGCAGCCCAGCAAAAGCGGCACCAAAATATTGGCACCCGGGATGGAGGACATCTTAAAGAACGGCTCCTTTGCCGCCGGCGCCTCCACCGCAGTCGATTCACTCATATATATCTCCTTTGGATGCATGCGAATCGTAGCCGCACGCGCCTATGTCAGAAAGAAGGCGACGGTCCCGAGTCGCAGGAGCCGTCGCCGAATAATCGTCGCGGGGTATTACCCGTCCAGGACGATGCCGCCGTCGCAGTCACCGATCTCGCCGTTCACGAAGCTGGCGAGGTCGGAAGCGAAGAACAGCACCATCTGCGCAGGCTCGCTGGCCTGGGCGGCGCGGCCCAGAGGAATACCGTTGATGATGCGCTGAGAGTTCTCGTCAGAGAGAATCGAGGTCATATCGGTCAACGTGAGCGACGGGCACACGGCGTTGCAGCGGACGCCAAACTTGCCGCCTTCCTTGGCGACTGCCTTGGTTAGACCGTTAACACCGGCCTTGGAGCTGGCGTAGGCAGCGGTGCCGAGCAGGCCGCCACCGATCTTGCCCGCAACGGAACTCACGTTGACGATAGTGCCGGCATGGGCCGCCTTAAAGTGCGGGTACACGGCGTTCATCATAGTGAAGGTACCGTTGAGGTTGATGTCGATGGTGCGACGCCACTCGGTGTCGTCGATCTCGTCGAACTTCTTGGTGCTGATGACGCCAGCGCAGTTGATCAGGATGTTGGTTTGCGGCAGGTCCGTAAAAATCTGCTCGACGGTCTCGCGCGCCTTGGGCGCATCGGCGACATCGAGCTGATAGAACTTGTTGCCCTCGCCAAGCTCGGCCACCGCGGCCTCGCCCTTAGCAGCGTTCCTTGCGATGAGCGCGACATGTCCGCCGCCCGCGACGATGCCCTTGGCGATCTCGAGGCCAATGCCCTGAGTGCCGCCCGTGACAATCGCAGTCTTGCCCGTGAAGTCAAATGCCATGACTCCATCCCCCTTTATATAAGGTTTCTCCTCGCGGGAAGTTGGAGCATCGCACGTGGCGATTATATGAGTCCCAGTCGTCATGGTGGTGACAACCCCTCGCCTAACCGCGTGCATGATAGTTCTTTAAAACGCTTCAGCAATTGAATGATTTTAAGTCTTTATGCGCCCTTTATATTGCCCACTGTATGAGGCCCGCGTATGGGGGTATCATCTTCCACCGAAAATAGTTTCTAGTGTTAGGGGTTTTCGGTGGAAGATACCGATTTCCGTGAGCTTGGGCGTCAGCTCCTTACCGAGTTCGGCAGTATGCATCAGCGCATTTCACGCTTTGCGGACAAAGCCCTCGGCGGCGAGATGGCCGTCATGCGCGCCCTCATACTCGCCGGCGGTTCGCTCACGCCGAGCGAACTCGCTGATCGTGCCTGGGTCTCGAGCGCCCGCATCGCCAATATCCTACGCGCTCTCGAGGCCAAGGGCTGGGTCGAGCGCGAGCACTCAAAGACCGACCGTCGTCGCGTACACGTCACGGTGACCGACAAAGGATTCCAGGATCTCGAAATCAAACGTCGGGAATTCGAGAACCGCACTGCGGCTTTCCTCGAGCAGCTCGGCGAAACAGATACCCAAGAGATGGTGCGCCTTCTAAGACGTGCCAACGAAATTATCGACCGCAATCAAGAAAGGAGAGATGCCGAGTGAGGATTCTCAAGCTCTTTAAAAAGCATATCCTGGCGCTGTTCGCAGCTATCGTACTTATCGTAATCAGTTGCAACGCCGATCTGGCACTGCCTACCTACATGAGCGATATTGTCGACGTGGGCGTGCAGCAAGGCGGTATCGCCTCGCCCGTGCCCGACACCATTCGCGCCGAATCGCTCGACGACCTCGAACTCTTTATGAGCGCCAAGGACGCCAAGGCTGTGGAGGCCGTGTTTAGCAAGGCTGACAAAAACGGCATTCGAACGTACATGGGCACCGAGGAAGAGCGTGCCGATGGAGGCAAGATTGCCGACATTATGAGCCTGCCCGAGACCGTCGTTCTTTCGCTCGACCAGGGCATCGACGCCGACTCCATGGGCGACATGACGGGCTCGTCCAGCGAGAAAGACGACAACGCTGCCCAGGCCATGCCCACCCCCGAGCAAATGGCAGCGATGACGCCCGAGCAGCTCGCCGAGATGCAGCAGAAAGCCGCGGCGGCGCAGAACATGCAAAAGCAGATTGATGCCGACGGCGGTAAGATCACCATGAAGAGCCTGCGCCTGGGTGTCGAGGGCGGTCTGGTAGACCAAAGCAAGCTCGTCGAGGGCGCCAACCAAATGGCAGACAAAATGGGCTCCATGTCAGGCTCCATCGTCACCCAGCGCGCCGTGAGCTATGTACAGGACGAGTACAAGGCACAGGGCATCGACCCCGCCGACGTGCAGAACGCCTACCTGAGCCGCATGGCGACCACGATGTTTGGGCTGTGCCTGGTATCGCTCGTCGCCACCATCCTGACCGGCGCCGTGGCGTCGCGCACCGCCTGCTCCATCGCCCGCGACCTGCGCCGCGAGACCTTCAACAAGGTTATGCACTTCTCGCCGGCCGAGGTGGGCAAGTTTAGCCAGGCCTCGCTCATCACCCGCTGCACCAACGACATTCAGCAGATCCAGATGGCCGCAACCCTGTTTATCCGCATGTGCCTAATGGCCCCCGTCATGGGCATCGTCGCCGTCATGCGCGTCCTGGCCAACCACACCGGCCTGGAGTGGACCATCGCTGTGGCCATCATCGCGGTTTCGGCCGTCGTCGGCGTGCTCATGGGCCTCACCATGCCCAAGTTCAAAAAGATGCAGAGCTTTGTGGACCGCGTGAACCTTACCGCCCGCGAGCTGCTCGACGGCCTTATGCCCATCCGCTCGTTCAACCGCGAGGAACATGAGCTCGAGCGCTTTGACAAGGCTTCGCTCGACCTGATGACCACGCAGCTCTACACCAACCGCGCCATGAGCTTTATGATGCCGCTCATGATGCTCGTCATGAACTGCATCACCGTGCTTATCGTCTGGTTTGGCGCGCAGGGCGTGTCCGACGGCGTGATGCAGGTTGGCAACATGATGGCGTTTATCTCCTACACCATGCAGATCGTTATGGCGTTTATGATCCTCACCATGGTTTCGGTCATCCTGCCCCGTGCCGAGGTCGCAGCCGAGCGCGTGGAAGAGGTCATCACCTGCCCCACGAGCATCAACGACCCCGCCTCGCCCAAACTGCCCACGGCCAGCGCGCCGCGCGGTGAGCTCACCTTCCGCGACGTGAGCTTCCAGTATCCCGATGCCCGCGCCGACGTCATCAGCGGCGTGAACTTCACCACGCACGCCGGCCAGATGCTCGGCATTATTGGCTCCACGGGCTCGGGCAAGTCCACGCTCGTGCAGCTGATTCCGCGCCTGTACGACGTCACGGGCGGCAGCATTTCGCTCGACGGCATCGACGTGCGCGATATGACCCTTTCCGAGCTGCGCCTCCGCATTGGTTACATCCCGCAGCAGGGTCGCCTGTTCTCGGGCACCGTCGAGAGCAACCTCAAGTTTGCTGGCGACATGGTGAGCGACGAGGATATGCGCCAAGCGGCACGCGTCGCCCAGGCCGAGGACTTTATCGCCGAGCGCGAGGGCGGCTACGACTCCCCCATCAGCCAGGGAGGCTCCAATGTCTCGGGCGGTCAGCGCCAGCGCTTGGCCATCGCCCGCGCCTTGGCAAAAAAGCCCGAGGTTGTGGTGTTCGATGACTCGTTTAGCGCCCTCGACTACAAGACTGACGCGCGCCTGCGCGAGGAGCTGGCCAAAAACGTTACCGACGCCGCACTCGTGGTCGTGGCCCAGCGCATCGCGACCATCATGCACGCCGACCAGATTATCGTGCTCGACGACGGCCACGTGGTGGGCACCGGCACGCATGAGAAGCTGCTGCGCAGCTGCCCGGCGTACCTGGAGATCGCACAGTCGCAGCTTTCCGCCGAGGAGCTGGGGCTTACCCAAGAAGAAATTGCAGCCGTCATGGAAGGAGGCGAGCGCTAATGGCAGACGAGACCAAGACTCAGATTCCCAAGCCCACCCGCCAGCGCGGTCCCATGGGCCGCATGGGCGGCATGCGTCGCGGCGAAAAGGCCAAGGACTTTAAGGGCACCATGAGGCAGCTGCTCGGCTATATCGGCCAGCACAAGATTGCCGTGTTTGCCGCCGTCGCCTTTGCCGTGTGCTCGGTCATCTTTAACATTGTGGGACCCAAGGTGCTCGGCCAGGTTACGACCAAGCTGTTCGAAGGCCTGGTCGCCAAGGTCAACGGCACCGGCGACGTTGACTTTGACTGGATCGCCAAGACGCTCGGCTTTTTGCTCTGCCTGTATCTGGCGAGCTCTGTCTGCAGCCTCATCCAGGGCTGGCTCATGACCGGCGTCACGCAAAAGATTTGCTACCGCATGCGCAAGGAGATCGCCGCCAAGATCGCCGTCGTGCCGATGAGTTACTTCAACGGCCACAGCAAGGGAGACGTACTCAGCCGCATCACCAACGACGTCGATACGCTGGGTCAGTCGCTCAACCAGAGCGTGACGCAGCTCATCACGTCGGTGACGCAGATTATCGGCGTGCTCGTCATGATGCTTTCGATCAGTCTGCCGCTTACCGGCGTCACCGTGCTCACGCTGCCGGCCGCCGCGATTATCCTGATGGTGATGATTCACTTCTCGCAGCCGTACTTCCGCGAGCAGCAGCAGGTCCTGGGCACCGTCAACGGCATTATCGAGGAGGATTTTGCCGGCCAGAACGTCATTCAGGTGTTCGACCGCGCCGAGGCTTCGATCGAGGAGTTCGACCGCCAAAACGACCGCCTGTTTATTAGTGGCTGGCGCTCGCAGTTCCTGTCGGGCCTGATGATGCCGCTTATGAGCCTGGTGGGTAACATGGGCTACGTGGGCGTCGTCGTGGTAGGCGCGCAACTTGCGCTGACCGGCAATGCCACGCCCGGCGACATCCAGAGCTTTATCCAGTACGTGCGCAACTTTACGCAGCCGGTGCAGCAGCTGGGCAACGTGAGCAACACGATGCAGTCGATGGCTGCCGCCACCGAGCGCGTCTTTGAGTTCCTGGCCGCACCCGAGGAGGAGCAGAAGGCCGACGCGCAGATTCCCGAGAAGCGCCCCGGTCACGTGGAATTTGACCATGTCAAGTTTGGCTACACGCCCGACAAGACCATCATCCACGACTTTAGCTGCGAGGCGCAGCCCGGCCAGACCATCGCCATCGTCGGTCCCACCGGCGCTGGCAAGACCACGCTCATTAAGCTGCTGCAGCGCTTTTACGACGTGGACGGCGGTTCGCTGCGCGTCGAGGGCGTCGACGTGCGCGACTGGGACCGCGCGGCGCTGCGCGGCGAGTTTGCCATGGTGCTGCAGGATACCTGGCTGTTTAACGGCACCATCCGCGAGAACATCCGCTACGGACGCCCCGATGCGAGCGATGCCGAGGTCGAAGCCGCCGCGCGCGCCGCACGTTGCGACCACTTTATCCATACGCTTGCCGGTGGCTACGACTTTATGATCAACGAGGAGGGCACCAACCTGTCGCAGGGTCAGCGCCAGCTCGTGACCATCGCCCGTGCCATTTTGGCCGACCGCCCGGCGCTGATTTTGGACGAGGCGACCTCCAACGTCGATACCCGCACCGAGGAGCTCATTCAGCGCGCCATGGATGCGCTGATGCAGGGCCGCACCAGCTTTGTCATCGCGCACCGCCTGTCCACGATCCGCAACGCCGACGTGATCTTGGTGATTCGCGACGGCGACATCGTCGAGAAGGGCACGCACGACGAGCTGCTCGCCCAAGGCGGCTTCTACGCCGATCTGTACAATTCGCAGTTCGACGAAGCGGCGTAAAAACCGGCGGCAAACAACCGCAATGCCCAGAAAACGGGGGCGCAGGACAACCTGCGCCCCCGTTTTTGTTTTGCGACCCTCGAACCGCCTCCCCTGGGACCTGATTGACAGCCCCTTCGAGGCCCCGTGGGCAAAAAATGGCAAATATGAGTACTGTTACTTTTTTAGTAACAGCCAAAACAGCCCCAAATGCCGTTTTCACGGCTTACACGCGTCCCTAAATTGATCAAACAGCCCTATAGCGAACTTATATGTGTTTACGTTAATGAACATATTTTGCTGTTATGTCTATTATTTTGCGAAGGCAATATGCTACTAAGATAGCAACCGTACTCATATTTGGCATTTTTTGCCCACGGGGTGTTTCCTGGGGAACCGACAACAGCCTTAGGGTCGCGCGCGGCGCCACTCCCTCCCCGACATCCGCCGACGTTTACCCAGATAAAACCTGCCAAAATAAACCTGTCCCTATTTGGTAGGTTTCGGGGTGACAAGGGCTTGCACTTTAGCGTGCGACAGCGGATAATGCCGAGCATTCGACAATACGCTATTGCTCTTTCTATAGATTGAGGAGGCCCCTATGGCCATGGAATTCAAACGCAGGCTGCCGATCCCCATGGAGATCCGCGAGGAAATGCCGCTTTCAGCCGAGCTTACCGCCAAAAAGCAGGCATTTGACGCCGAGGTCGCCAAAGTCTTTACCGGCGAGGACGCACGCAAGGTGCTCATCATCGGCCCGTGCTCTGCCGACCGCGAGGACTCGGTACTTGAGTACATGAATCGTCTGGCCAAGACCGCCGAGGAGGTCAAGGACAAGCTCATCATCATTCCGCGCGTCTATACCAATAAGCCGCGTACCAAGGGCACCGGCTACAAGGGACTGCTGCACAACCCCAACCCCGAGGCTCCCGACGACCTACTCGAGGGCGTCAAGGCCATCCGCCATATGCACCTGCGCGTTATTGAGGAAACGGGCTTCTTCACCGCCGACGAGATGCTCTATCCGTCAAACTACCAGTACCTCGTTGACCTGCTGAGCTATGTTGCCGTGGGCGCGCGCTCGGTCGAGAACCAAGAGCATCGCCTAGTGTCGAGCGGCATTTCGGTACCCGTCGGCATGAAGAATCCCACTGCCGGCTCTACCACCGTTATGCTCAACTCCATTTACGCCGCGCAGGCGCACCAGAGCTTCATCTTCCGCAACTGGGAGGTCGAGTGCGACGGCAATCCGCTCGCGCACGCCGTTATGCGTGGCTACATCGGTCTCGATGGGCGCACCTACCCCAACTACCACTACGAGCACCTGGAGCGCCTGGCCGAGCGCTATACCGAGCACGCCGGCTATGCCAATCCGGCAGCGGTCATTGACTGCAACCATGACAACTCGGGCAAGCGTCCGCTGGAGCAGTATCGCATTTGCAAGGAAGTGCTCGACAGCTGCCGCCGCAACGAGTCCATCTCCAAGCTGGTCAAGGGCTTTATGATCGAGTCCTACCTGGAAGACGGCAACCAGCCGGTCGACGGCGGCGTCTTTGGTAAATCGATCACCGACCCGTGCCTGGGCTGGGAAAAGACCGACTACCTCATCCACGAGATCGCGGAACGTATTTAGTTACGCGGTTTTACCAAACCGCGTAACGACTCGACGCTGCAAACCCGCCAGAACGGCAATCTGCCTTTCAGCTTCAGCGGCATGACCAGAAGGTCAATGCCGCCTCGCTTCAAGGCACCTTGCTCGCTCTGGCGGGTTTTCGCTGACGTTTTTCGACCTGCATCGTTGCCAGGGTTGGCACCAATGACTAATGCGGTAACAAGCTACGTCAGTCCGCTTGACCGGCTGGGTTTCTGAGGTGCGGCAGATTCCCGTGAAAGAGGTGCGCCGCGTACTTTGGGTACGCAAGCGACGAATGAACGGGAAGGTGCCGCACCTCGGGAAGACAGACAGTTACGCCGAGGGTTCCTGCTGGGTAATGCAGTGGATATTTCCGCCGCCGAAGACGACCTGCTCAGACTTAACGCCGACGCATTTGTAGACGCCCTCGCCCCAGACCTCGTCGTAGATCTTCTGGAGCGTGTCAACGGCAAGCCGGTCGTTCTCGTCGCCGTACTGCGGGACGATAACACCGTGGTTGGTGACCAGGTAGTTCATGTAGGAGGCGATCAGCGGCTCGTCGGCGACGCGCGGCTCGGCGTTCTCGTCGGCGTCGATGGTGTCGCAGGAAGTCTGATCCATGAACAGCGGGTTCACGGGCATGCAGAGCTTGTAGACCTTCATCTTGCGGCCCTTGGCGTCAACGGCGTTGGAGAGGGTCTCGTAGATGGCGTGGCACTGCTCGTAGAACGGATACTCGGGATCGTCGGTCCAGATGCAGGCCATGACGCCCGGGGCGATGAACGTAGCGACGTCATCGATGTGGCCGTTGGTCTCCTCGGGGTCGATGCCCTCCTTGACCCAGATGACCTTCTCGACACCCAGGTAATCCTTGAGGTGCTCGTCCATATAGGCGCGAAGTTCCTCGCTCCAGGGCTCGAACTTCCTCTTGAACTTGGGCCAGATGGACTCGGGGTCCTCTTCCTCCTCCAGAACCGCAGAGCAGGTGCGGCCCGGGGAAAGCAGGCACTGGTCAGTCACGACCACGGTGCCTTCGCCGTCGACGGTGATGGAACCGCCCTCGAGGATCATGTCATCGGGACGATAACGACGGCAGCCGGAAAGCTCAGCTATCTTAAGGGCGATCTGTTCGTCCTTGTCCCACGGAAAGTACAGGCCGTCGACAAGACCGCCATAAGCGTTGAAGTGCCAGTGGTTGGCGCGCTTATCGCCCTTGCCGTTGATAACAAAAGTGGCAGCGGTGTCGCGGAACCAAGCGTCGTCAGTGGTCATCTCGATAACGGTAACGTTCTCGTCTTCCTCAAAGACGGCCTTGCAGTTGGCGTAGTCGGCCTGGTTGGCGCACATGGTTACCGGGGTGAACTCGGCGATGGCGCGGGCGATGGCAGCATACTGCTTCTGAGCCGGCTTGGCGCCGTGGGACCAGGTGTCGGTACGGTGGGGCCAACCCATCCACACGCGATCCTGCGGGGCGAATTCAGCGGGCATAAAGAAGCCGTCGGCCTTAGGGGTGGACTCGGACTCGGTGATCGTACGCATAAGATTTCCTCCAAATCGAACGATCGCTTGCTGCGGGCGGGTTGCCCGCAGCCTAAAACCAAGAGGTGGCGGACGCCCGTCCCCCGGCAAAGGTCGGGGCGCCCGGCGCCGGTTTTCACGGAGTCGCACCGGCAAGCGACGACGTAACCTGGCGCGCGGAGACAAAACGCACGAAGGATACGGAAGAGAGATTGGGGCGGGCGGTGGTTACCAGAGCTATCGCTCACACCCACCCCGGGGAATGGTCAAGTGGCGAGGAGGGTTGGAGCCCCGAATCCGGATGCTCTAGTTCTCCTCGGCCTCGGCGGTCTCCTCAACGAGACGCTGAGCAGCTAGTTCAGGGGTGAGACCCTTATACTCGGTCTCACGACCCTTAGCGCTGACGACGCGGACAACCTCGCCAATAAGCAAAAGCACGATGAAGATAACGATCATCGGGACCTTATCGCCAATCTCATCGACAGAGAACGGAATCAGCGTTGCAACGATAGCCAGAATCAGCTCGATGCAGGGAATAGCCAGCATGACCTTCATCATGGCGCCCTTAAACGGAAACGTAAAGATGCGCGCACGGTTAGGGTCGTTCTTACGAAGGTTGAGGAATGCCGGGAACATCGGGATGTAGGTGAGCAGCAGGAATACAACGGAGGTACCGAAGAGCATCCAGAAGACACCGTTGGAGATGGCGTCGATAGGAACGAGCTGCAGGCACAGCACCAGGGAGGCGACGATGGCGTTGACCAGGTTGGCGCCGTTGGGCATGTCGTCATCCGAGATCATCGAGGCGAAGACCTTGGGCATGTTGCCATGCTCGGCAGCATAACGAGCAACGGAGTTGACGCCGAAGGACCAGGCAGCCATGTTGGCGAACAGGGTGATCAGGAAGGCAATGCAGATGACCTTGAAGATCATGGAGTCGCCCACCATGGTCTGGACAGCATAGATCATGCCGTAGTCGGGATCGATGGAATCGGCCGGCACAGCAGCGCCGATGCCAAAGCCAGCGAACAGGTAGATCACGGCGATAGACAGGCCGCCAACGATGATAGCCTTGGGGATATCGCGAGCGGGATCGGCCATATCGTCGGTCATGGTGCAGATGACCTCGAAGCCCATGAAGTTAAAGATGATAATCGACAGGTAGCCGAGCGCGTTGGTGTTGGTGAGCTCGGGCAGGAAGGTGGCAGCGGACATGTCGTTCGCAAAACCGTTCTCCATGGCATACCAAATACCCAAAGCGCCGACGATAACGGCAACGGCAACCTTGATGATGGCGCCGCCGTTCAGGACCCACTCGGAGTCGGCAGCCTTGGAGCGACCCATAAGATAGACGATCCACACAAAGGCAAGGTCGATACCAATCTTGGCAATCAGATTGAACTCGACGCCAAAGACCATGCCCAAAATGTCAGGGAACATGGTGGCCAGCGAGGCAATCCACAACGGATAGTTAACCCAGTAGTAGTACGAAATGCGAGCACCCCACTTGTCGCCCAGGCCATCGCGCACCCAGTCGTAAATACCACCCTCGCCGTCATAGGTAGTGCCGAGCTCGGCAACGACCATGCCATAAGGGAGCAAGAAGGTCAGAATCAGGAAGATCCACCAGAAGAACTGCTGGTTGCCAATGGCAGCAGCAGGTGCGGCGGCCTCGCAAACGAAGACGACGCAGATGATGGTCGAGATGACCGTCAAGAAGGAAAGCTTTTTCTTTCCGTCGCTCATGATGAGCTCCTTCGCTCAGTTTTGGACAAATCGAGGCCCTTAAGATATTAAGGCAATTGCCGGGCCTCGGTGAGCGGGCGACAGGAGACGAGCATCCGACGCCCGCAGACGCGCTTTTAGAAGCCTTGAGGCTTAGAGCTGCTCGAGAGCCTCGAGAGCGGCGCTCTCGCTTGCCGCCTATGCCTCGTCTCGCCGACAGTTCTTTATCTATGGCAGCGGCGTTTTTATTTGCTATGCCTTCGAGATGACCGAGATTTTCTTTTTTGAATACACGCTGCAAAACCAGAGCTTTCCAGCTAGCGACTATTACTCAATCATCATGCCCGTGATGCGGACCCTTGTGGCGACCGCTTCGCAGGCTTTTATTTGGGCCATTGCCAGGGACTTGCTCGACAAACATTCTAAAAAGCAGTTCGTTATCCCCGTCGTAACGTTTTTGCTGTGCGAGTCGCTGACTATCGTCGCTGTCCCCTACGGCCCCATGCATCAGTGGCTCTACTACACAATGCGCCAGGTGTTCCTTATCTTTGTGGGGCTGTACATCTTTTGGACGGCTCATAAAAGTACAAAGGTCGAGTTGAAGGCACGCGTTAACAACCAACGAAAGCACCTGATTATCGGCGCCATCCTGGTCGGGTGCATCGTTACCGAGGACTTCTACAGCATCCTGGTCGTCCCCATGAGCCTGGCGCCCTCTTGGCTGCAGCTATACCTGTCCGAGCGCAACTTTAGCGAGAACGTCTTTGCGTGCTACTTTGCGATTCTGCTCATCGCCTACACCTATCACGTGCTTTCGATTCGCATGCAGGAGGCGTCCGAAGAAAAGAACGTCAGCGATCTTGATCGACACATCGAAGAGCAAATGCCCTCTTATCGCAACGCCTACAAGCTCTCCAACCGCGAAGCCGAGGTTTTGCGTCTGGTAGTGCGGGGCAAGTCGAACCAAGAGATTGCTGACGAGCTATTCCTTGCCGTGGGCACCGTCAAGACCCACATCCACAACATCCTGGTCAAAACCGAACTGCAAAATCGCACGACGTTAATCCTCCACTTTTGGAAGCGCTAACCTGCCAAAAAGGGACAGGTTTATTCTGGTAGGTTTTATCTGGACAAACGTCAGCCGCCGCGGGAGAGTTGCCTTCCCTCGTGGCGGTCTTCTAGCAGAAAAACCAAGTGAGTAGGCTTTTTGCAGGAGGCCAAGCACGCCCCAAAACGCCACAGCTCTGACCTGCAGTTTTATAGATCATTTGTCGCGATGTGCTCGGCAGGTTCAAAAAAGTCTACTCACTTGTATCTGAGACGCACCAGATTGGCAAAAACCGCCGCGAAAGGGCCCCTGGTCCCTTCGCGGCGGTCATACGTCTCTGATTTTGCGACGATTTTGCCCGCTTGTTACTCGCTGTAGCGGGTGGCTATGGCGGCTCGTACCATGCCGGTGCTCATGAGGTAGGTCACCAGGAAGTAGCCACCGTATGCTGCCAGGAAGATTGCACAGGTGAGGCCCACGGTGCCGCCGATGCTCATATTTCCGAAAATGCTCACCAGCTCGATGATCACCTTAAGTGCCACAAAGGAGTGCGCCAGGCCCACTGCCAGCGGGAACAGGAAGAATACCGCTTGCTGCGCCATCACCGAATGTCGAATCTGGCGGTCGTCGCAGCCGATCTGTGCCAGCACACGATAGCTGCGGCTGCCGTCGGCCACGTTGGAGAGTTGCTGAATCGACAGAATCGCCGCGCATGCAACGACCAATACAAAGCCGATGTAGATGGCTAGGTAGCTAATAAGACCGTTCATTTGCGCTGCCTGCGTGTACATCTCGGAGCGTGTGATGAAGGTTCCCCACGACCCCGACTCCTTGCCGTCAACGAGCAGATTGTCGAGCACAGTGTATTTAATGCTCTCGTCTGCCTCGGTCGTATCCATCCCCTGTTTGTAGTTAACGAGCAGGCTACTGGAATACGGCTGCAGATTAAGTTGGGACAACAGCTCGTCGGCAACGACGACGGTACCCCCATTACTGCCCATCGCCGAGTTGGCGATGGCCGCCGTATCTTCGTCCGACTTATCGGTTGCGGGCTTGAGCGTATGCCCGCCCAAGGTAAGGGTATGGCCGCCAGCCATATACTTGGTGTACAGGTCGACCAGCTCGCCGCCCATATCACACGTGAGCAGATACTGGTCGTGACCGATGTGCACCGGCTCCTTGCCCATCATCTGGCGCAGTTTGTTGTACTGACTTGCCGGCGTCACAGACAGGCCTGTCATGTCGGCGCTGCTGCCCTCGAACGCCTTGGGGAGCTTTTCGCCCATGGTCTTGCACATCTCACTTGGAGTCACCGAAGGATTCGAGCCGCCAAACGGGTAGCTCAGATACGAATCGATCTGTACATGCTCGCCGGCAACATCGGCGATATTGACTTTCTTGCCGGTCTCGTCGTTGTTGTCCGCCGACTTGCCTTTAATACCGTCTGCAACGTTATCGGGGTCGACACGATCGCCGTGCCATGCGGAGTACAAATCGACCGTACTATCGGCCAGCACCATGCGATCGGCCTCAGACGGATTGACATACTCTTTGTAGTAGTCGAGCGTATCGGGCGCGTAATAGATATACGTCTGTGACATGTCGGCCGGATTATAGCGCTCCAGGTTTTCGTTCATCACGTTGGCAATCGACATACCGCACGTCACCGAGGTAATGGCGAGGAACAGGAGCATCGCGATGACGCCCATCGAAAAGCACACCGTATTGACCTTGGCCGAAAGCTGACGCACGGTAAACATGTTGAGGCCGCGCCAATACACGCTGCGCAGGCTCTGCAGCAGCTTGATGAGCATGCCCGAGAGTCCCCAGAACAGGGCAAAGGTGCCCACAGTAACCATAGCGGTCGTAATGCCAAACTGGCTCATGGCCTCTTGCAGCTTGCTGTCCGTCGCGGTTAGCGGGAACCCATCACGTAGGAGACGGTAATAGGCCACGCCCACCAGCACCACGCCCACGGCAAAGATGGCAATCGCGATCCAGGGGTTGCGTGTCTTGATGCTCTCGTTGCGACGCTCGGCACCCATAAGCTCGATGAGTTTGGTACGACGCACGGCGCGAAGGTTCAGCAGTAGCGTGAGCACAAACATTACGAGCATGCAGGCAAGGGTCAGGTTGAACGCATGCACCGAGAAAAAGAAGTGGAAATTGGCGATCTGTGTCTTAAAGAGCGAGGCCGTAAAGAACGTCATGAGCTGGGAGAGTCCCACACCCAGCACAATGCCGGCGACAAAGGCCACGACCGATACTATCACGGTCTCGAGCGCCATGATCGTGGCGACGCGCCCGCGCCCCATGCCGAGCACCTGGTACAGGCCAAACTCCTTCTTGCGGCGTTTCATGATGAAGTTATTGGCATACACCATTAAAAAGGCCATGACACCGGCCAAAAAGTACGTCAGGTTGCCGAGCATGCTGCCCATAACCTGCGCCAAGCCCTCTTCATCGATTCCGGCGATGTCGACCTGCATCGAGATGGTGTTAAAGGCATAGAAGACCGTGACGCCCAGGGTGAGCGTCAAAAGGTAGACGAGGTAGTCGCGGCCGGCGCGGCGGACGTTGCCCCAAGCGAGTTTACAGAGCATCGGAGCCCTCACCGCCCATCATGGCAACGACCTCCATAATGCGGTCGAAGAACTCTCGGCGGTCGGTGTCGCCGCGGCGCAGCTCGGTGAAGATCTTGCCGTCGCGGATAAACAGCACACGGCTCGTGTAGCTGGCGGCAAAGCTGTCGTGCGTGACCATGAGCACGGTAGCGCGTAGGCGGCGGTTAAGGGCCTCCAGGCTCTCGAGCAGCAGGCGAGCGCTCTTGGAATCGAGGGCGCCGGTGGGCTCGTCGGCCATGATCATGGTGGGGTCGGTGACGAGCGCGCGAGCCGCGGCAACGCGCTGCTGCTGACCGCCGGACATCTGGTAGGGGTACTTGTCGAGCACCTGACTGATGGACAGGCGCGCTGCCACATCCTGCACGCGGGCCGAGATCTCTGCCGAGTTTGTGCGGGCGATGGTGAGCGGCAGGGCGATGTTCTCGCGTGCCGTGAGCGTATCGAGCAGGTTGGAGTCCTGGAAGATAAAGCCGAGCTCCTCGCGGCGGAACTGCGAAAGCTTAGCCTGTTTCATGCGGGTTACGTCCTGCCCGTTGATGCGGATCGTGCCGCTCGTGGCGCTATCGATGGTCGACACGCAGTTGAGCAGCGTCGACTTGCCCGAGCCCGAGGCGCCCATGATGCCCACGAATTCGCCGCGGTTGACGGTAAAGTTGACGTCGTTGAGCGCGCGGGTCACGTTGCCCAGCGCCCCATATACCTTTTCGAGATGCGCGACCTCCAGTACCGGGGTCGCCATGTGCGTGGTTTGCATACCGAGTCCTTTCTTGCGATTAGTCTACGGCATCTATAGTCGCAAGAAGACGAGTCGGCTACCATCGATATGGCTTACGCTTGCCTTACCGTTGTGTAAGGTACGCGTAGCTACCCTGCCACTTGTTGATGTTGAGAGAGGACTCCTGTTGAAGACTGTTCATGTTGCCGCTGGGATCATTCGCAAGGAAGGATCTGACGAGCTGCTTGCCGTGCAGCGCGGCTACGGCGACATGCAGGGACTTTGGGAGTTTCCCGGTGGCAAGCTCATGCGCGGCGAAACGCCCGAGGACGCCGTACGCCGCGAGCTCATGGAAGAGCTGCAGGTCAAAGTCACCAACCTGCGCGATTTCTATACCGTTGAGTACGACTACCCCGATTTCCATCTCTCCATGGAGTGCTACTACTGCTCGCTCGCCGATGAATCCGATGAGCCGCAGAAGCACGACCGCCAACTCGATATCCGTTGGATTCCACGCACCTCACTTGCCACGGTTGAGTGGATGCCCGCCGACAAGGGGCTTATCGATGCCCTGATTGAGCTGAAGGAAGACCGGCTCGAGGCAAGCGACACTGCCAACGACGCCGAGGCCACCACGACCGATGAGCCCGCTTCCAAGCCCAAGCGCGCACCTAAGCGCCGCAGCAAGAAGCGCCCCAAGCCCGGTCTGCTCGACGGCATCGATACCTCGGACCTTTCCGCCGACGAGCGCGAACTGGTCCGCCGTCGCGCCGCTATAAAAAAGTCCATGAAGGGCAACAAGCGTGCCAACACCAAGCCCGAGCTGCTCGTACGTCAGCGCCTGCGCGCCGCGGGCCTTACGGGATACCGTCTGGAATGGAAGGTGCCCGGAAAACCCGACATCGCCTTCCCCGGCCGCAAGATCGCCATCTTCGTCAACGGCTGCTTTTGGCATCGCTGCCCTAAGTGCAATCCGAGCCAGCCCAAGCGCAATGTTGAGTTTTGGGAGGCAAAGTTCCGCCGCAACGTCGAGCGCGACCGCGCTGCCGTGGCAGCACTCACTCAAATGGGCTGGACACCCATAACCATCTGGGAATGCGAGCTCAAAAAAGACCGCATCGACGCCACGATGGAAAAGGTCATCGAGCAGGTGCGCGCCGCAGCGCCGCAACGCTAGGAACGAACCGTCCACACGCCCCACACACGCGAGCCACATCCGCGCCACAAACCTTAGAAAGCCCTTAAGCTCAAAACCTTTCAAGAGTGTTACTCAATAGCCTTGACCTGCGGTTTCATCGTAACACCAAACCAGGTTAAGCCTTTCTTTAGCGCTTCTTTGCAGCAGCCGCGCCATAATACTGCCAACGCACGGGACCTAGCAGCACACCCCGTGCGCAACCTTTTGGTGGACATCGAGGAGGCCGCATAAGCATGCATTCTTCCAATGACGCAGCACAGCAGCCATCCCTAAAACATGCAGACCTTTTCTCCTTCCCCCCGACACAAAGAGACGGTCTCCTCGACTCCCCCACCACAAAAGCCAAACGCTCAACCGACCAGGAACTCAACTTGCGAGCATCGTTCGAAAAGCTCCAAGCATCCCTAAACAAGTCATTCCCCAACCAAGCCCAGGTATACTAACCCCTCATCAACAAAGAAGCCCTGACGCCCCACCCATTTCCGCCCCAACGCCACAAGGGCGACGACCTCGAGTAGGTCAACCTGGGAGGGACGAGGGCTTAGTTCCCCAATCTTTCCGCAGGGGGCAAAAAGCCTCGCCGCACGAAGTGCGCAGCGAGGCTTTTTGCATGCCCGAGGACGATTGGGGAACTAAACCCTCGTCCCTCCCCGGGATATGTAGCGAGTCGGAGTACCCTTGCTGTTACTCTGCTTTGCCCACAGAGTTAAGGTTGGTCATGCGAATCTTAACCAGCTCGGTGATCTCACGCATACCCTCCTTGGCCGGCTTCTTGGGATCGAAGCAGGCAGGGTTCTCGGCCATGTAGGCCATGAAGCCCTTGGTGTAGGCCTGACGCAGCTCGG
>CAUADW010000002.1 GCA_958427895.1 uncultured Collinsella sp. | reverse complement strand
GTCCCTTGCGGCGTAGTTCTTATTTAAGCCGTCCAAGTTTTGGGGTGCAGTTCACGCTTCGTGCGGCGGGGGTTCTTTCGTCCTGCGGAATGCGCTGGGAAGTTACCCCATGCGGCCAGCTGCGGGGTCTTTGCTGCGCTCGAGCAAGCAACCAACATATAAATCTGAATTTGGATTTGGATGGGAGGGGCTTGTTGCTGTTGGGGGGGGCATTGAAGCGTGAGTGGCACTTTGGGATGCGTGGCGCTCTGGGTTGGGGCTATGCTTTGGGATGAGCTTCTTACTTAGCTGAAGAGGGGCTTTATGGCCGAGAGGTAGTCTTTGGCTACGTCGGCTTTGTCTGCTTGGAAGTTATGCCAGGCCCACCATTGGACCATTCCTACGAAGCTTGAGGCTATGTGGTGTAGTAAGAAGCTTCGGTCCATGGTGCCGGTGGGGCCTGTGGGGTTGGCGGGGACGGTTTCGGCTGCTCGTGACATGATGGTCTTGCGGAGACAGTCGGCGAAGACGCGGGAGCCGGCGCCGGCTACGAGGGCGCGTACGCCCTGACGGCGCTCCCAGAGGTTGTTGAGGATATGCTTGACCTGCACGAGTGGGTCGTCGAGCGGTGTGCCATCGTCGTCGAGGGCGTGGGTGCAGATGTCGCTCACGAGCTCGGCCAGCAGGTCGTCTTTGCTCTTGAAGAGGCCGTAGAACGTGGCCCGACCCACATGGGCGCGAGCGATGATGTCGCCGACGGTAATCTTGCCGTAGTCCTCTTCGCGTAGCAGCTCAGAGAACGCCGCAACGATGGCAGCGCGGCTTTTTTCTTTGCGGGCATCCATGGCTATGCATCCACGTGAACGAGCAGACAACGGAGCGTGCCGGAGCAACCCTCGTAGGGGCGCTTGCCGGCGCCGTAGCCGACGGCTTCGATGTGGTAGCGTGCCGGCAGGTGCTCGGACGTGCGCAGCGCGGTGACGATGGCAGCGCCCGTGGGCGTCACGAGCTCGCCAGCGACCGGTGCAGGCATGAGGGCGATATTGCCTGCCTGGCACAGGTTGATGACAGCGGGGACGGGAATGGGCATAAGGCCGTGGGCACAGTGGATGGTGCCGTGGCCCTCGGAGAGCGACTCGACGACAATATCCTCGATGCCCAGGTCATCGAGGCAGATGGCGACAGAGCAGACGTCGACGATGGAGTCGACGGCGCCCACCTCGTGGAACATGACGGTCTCGGGCGTTTTGCCGTGAGCCTTGGCCTCGGCCGCGGCGAGTACGGAAAAAATGGCGAGGGCGCGACGCTTGGCGCCATCGCTTAGCTGCGAGCCATCGATGATGGCGGTGACGTCCGCCAAAGAACGGTGGTGATGGTGGTGGGCGTGATGGTGACCCTCGTGACCATGGCCGTGGGCCTCATGGTCACGCTCGTGTGTGTGCTCGTGTTCGTGCTCGCCATGGTCATGATGGTGGTGCTCGTGCTCGTGCGTGTGCTCGGCAGCTGCTTCGTTGCCGTAGAGCCAGGCCATATCGTGATCGTGGTTCTCGAGCTCCTCTGCAAGCTGGACGTCGAAATCGCAGGCGTCGATGCCATGCTTGTTTACGCGCGTCACGGCGATCGAAAAGCCGTCGACCGGCAGCGTGGCGAGCTGTTCGCGCAGGTGCTCCTCGCTGGCGCCCAGGTCGAGCAGGGCCGCGACGGTCATATCGCCGCTGATGCCCGAGGTGCCGTCGATGATAAGCGTGTGCTGATGATTGGACATGGAATGCTCCTTAGCGGGCGCGGGGTGTGCCGGCGCTCAGATGATTGATAAGACTTGCCTGGTAAGCGGCGCCAAAGCCGTTGTCGATATTGACGACCGATACGCCGCTGGCACAGGAGTTGAGCATGGCGAGCAGTGCGGCTACGCCACCAAAACTTGCGCCGTAGCCCACGCTGGTGGGAACGGCGATGACCGGACAGCTCACCAGACCGCCGATAACGCTCGCCAGCGCGCCCTCCATGCCGGCGATGGCGATGACCACCTGTGCCTGGGCAAGTTCCTCGGCATGCGCGAGTAGGCGGTGCAGGCCGGCGACGCCTACGTCGTAGAGGCGGTCGACCTCGTTGCCATAGAACTCGGCCGTCAACGCGGCTTCCTCGGCGACGGGCAGGTCGCTCGTGCCGGCGCAGGCGACGACGATGCGTCCGTTGCCGGTAGGGGAGGGCTTGCCGCCCACGAGGGCGAGCTGGGCGTCCGGGACATACCCCAGGTCGATGTCGTTGCCGAGAAGCTCAGCGGTGTGCGTGGCTTTTTCGGCATCCAGGCGCGTGACCAGGATGCGCTCCTGACCGGCATCGCGCAGCGCTTCGATAATGGCGGCGATCTGCTCGGCGGTTTTACCGGCACCGTAGACAACCTCGCCGGCTCCCTGGCGTACCCCGCGTGAAAGATCGAGCTGTGCAAAGCCCAAATCGGCGGTTGGCGCCGTCTGGATGCGCGTGAGGGCGACTGCCGGAGTGACTGCTCCGCCGGCAACATCGCTCAGCAATTGCTCAAGATCTTGCTTATCCATCTATGTTCCCTTCGACGGCGCAAAGTCTAGCACTCAAGGGCAAGTTTCCGAACACTAAGACAAAATTGTTCGGAAACTATAGGACAGACTGATTCAATTGTTAGACGGATCGGCTAGTCACGCAGGATGATGTCCATGGCGAGCATCAGGTTGCGCTCGTCGATGGCAAACGGGGCGGCTTCGCGCGTCTTGGGCTTGGCGCAAAACGCGATGCCCGTGCCCGCAGCCTGAATCATGGGGATGTCGTTGGCGCCGTCGCCGATTGCCACGGTATGGGCCATGTCGACACCGCACTCAACTGCCCAGTCCAGCAGCTGGATGAGCTTGGACTCTTTGGTCACAATGTCTGCCGCCAGCTTACCGGTGAGCTTGCCGTCCACGACCTCCAGGCGGTTGGCCAGGCAAAAATCGATGCCCGCGGCGGCCACGATCTTGTCGGCGACCTCGTGGAAGCCGCCACTCACGACGCCGACCTTCCAGCCCTTGCTGTGCGCCGAGCGCACAAGCTCCAGCGCGCCGGGGGTAAACGTCACGCGCTCAAAGGTGCGCTCGAACACACTCTCGTCCAAGCCGGCAAGCAGCCCCACGCGCTCCTCGAGCGCCTGCTTAAAGTCCAGTTCGCCGCGCATGGCACGCTCAGTGATCTTCGCCACTTGCTCGCCTACGCCGGCCTCCTCGCCCAACAGGTCGATGACCTCCTGGTTGATGAGTGTGGAGTCGATATCCATAACGATGAGGCGTGCAGTCATGGCGGGCCTTTCCGAGTGCAGTTGTATTGGGGCACATTGTCGCACGTGGCGCGCCTTGGCGACGGCCACGGTGCGTCAATTGTTTCGTCTCCGTCAAGTCTTTGGGCAAGAGTTACTTTTTCGCGGCACATCGACACAGGTGCGATAAGATAGAACGCCATGTCTGGCTGCGCGGTTTACGCAGGCTGGGCAAATCTGTACGACGCCGCCCGGAACGACACGGGGCGGCACAGATCCATAAAGGAGGATCACTGGTATGAGCCAGACCCGTCCCATTGACGAGCATTCCATGCACACCCGTACCTGCGGCGAGCTTCGCTTCGAGAACGTGGGCGAAGAGGTCACCCTCACCGGTTGGGTGAGCCGTCGCCGCGACCACGGCGGCCTTATCTTCTGCGACCTTCGCGACCGCGAGGGCATCACGCAGCTCACTTTCGACCCCGAGCACTCCGACGGCGATGCCTTTAAGATCGCCGAGACCATGCGTCCCGAGTGGCCCATCAAGATCCACGGTGTCGTGCGCGCCCGTGGCGAGGAGACCACCAACACCAAGCTCGCGACCGGCGAGATCGAGGTCCTGACCGACCACGCCGAGGTGCTCAACACGTCCGTTACCCCGCCGTTCCAGATCGAGGACGGCATCGAGACCAGCGAGGACACCCGCCTGCGCTATCGCTATCTGGACCTCCGCCGTCCCGAGATGATGGCCAACCTCAAGCTGCGCTCCGACTTCACCTTTGCCATTCGCGAGGCGCTGCACAACCGTGAGTTCATGGAGGTCGAGACGCCCTCCCTGTTTAAGTCCACGCCCGAGGGCGCTCGAGACTTCATCGTTCCCAGCCGTATTCAGCCGGGTAACTTCTACGCCCTGCCGCAGTCCCCGCAGCTTCTGAAGCAGCTGCTCATGGTCGGTGGCGTCGAGCGCTACTACCAGGTTGCCAAGTGCTTCCGCGACGAGGACCTGCGTGCCGACCGTCAGCCTGAGTTCACCCAGGTCGATATCGAGATGTCCTTCGTGGACCAGAACGATGTCATGAGCGCGCTCGAAGAGGTCCTGGCCGATGCCTTCGGCCGCATGGGCGTCGAGATGCCCACGCCGCTGCGTCGCATGAACTACTGGGAGGCCATGGACACCTATGGCTCCGACAAGCCCGATACCCGCTATGGCATGCACCTGGTCGACCTGACCGACATCTTTGCCAACTCCAAGTTCAAGGTCTTTGCGACTGCCGCGAACGAGGAGGGCTCTGTCGTCAAGGCCATTAACGCCAAGGGCGCCGGTGCCTGGGCACGTGCCAAGATCGATAAGCTCGCTGGCGTGGCCTCCACGTTTGGCGCCAAGGGCCTGGCCTGGATCGCCTTCCGCGAGGATGGCTCCATCAACAGCCCCATCGTCAAGTTCTTCTCGGACGAGGAGATGGCTGCTCTGCGTGAGCGCATGGACGTCGAGCCCGGCGACCTTGTGATGTTCGCCGCCGGCCCGCGCCTGCTCTCTGACGAGATCCTGGGTGGCATGCGTTCCCACATGGCCAATGCGCTCGAGATCAAGCGTGAGGGCCACGACTTCCTGTGGGTCGTCAACTTCCCGCTGTTCCACTGGGATGAGGACCGCAAGGCCTACGCTGCCGAGCATCAGCCCTTCACGCTGCCGACCGAGACTGACATCGCCAAGATCGAGGCCGACCCGCTGGCGGCCGGTTCCTGCACCTACGACTTTGTCATGGACGGCTTTGAGGCCGGCGGCGGCGGTATGCGTATCCACAACGCCGAGATGCAGATGTCCATGCTCAAGCTCCTGGGCTTTACCGAGGAGCGTGCCGAGTCTCAGTTTGGCTTCCTCATGGAGGCGCTCAAGTTTGGTGCGCCCCCGATGGGTGGTTTCGCTTTGGGCCTGGACCGCGTGTGCATGCTGCTCACCGGTTCCGATTCCATCCGCGACGTCATGGCGTTCCCCAAGACGGCCAGCGGCTCCGACCTCATGTCGGGCGCTCCGAGTGCCGTTTCCGGCGCCCAGCTCAAGGACGTCAGCCTGCGCCTGATGTAGGTAAGCGGCTACATATTGCCTGTAACGAGGGAAGGACGCGTGCCTTCCCTCGTTTTTTATGTGCCGAGGTTGTGGGGGCGTGGGGTGACCGGACGTCGCGGAAAGCCCGGCCCAGGTTTCTTATAGCGAGTCTCTCTGAACGAGCTGCATGTGCATGACGGTGGTGGTGGGCGCGGCGCCGTTAATCATATCGAGCGCAATGCCTGCGGCCATGCGGCCTTCCTCGCGAAGCGGCTGACGAATGGTCGTCAACGCGGGGACGCTGCGAGCTGCGACCTCGTGGTCATCGAAGCCCACGACCGAAACGTCTTTGGGTACGCTAATTCCTGCTTCGTTGAATGCGGCGATAACGCCGGTTGCGATACGGTCCGATCCGCATAGCACGCCGTCGGCATGTATTTCGCGCGCGAGCAACCGCCGCGTGGCTTGGTAGCCGTCTCCGCTGCTCCATCCGGTATAGATGACATTTTCATCCGGAAGGCTTTCGCCCAAAATTGCACGGTAGCCGCGAAGGCGGTCGACGACGGCGGGGTTATCCTGCGGCCCCAGCACGGCAACGATGTCCTTGCGTCCGCGATCTTTCATAGCGAGCGCCGCAAAGCGTCCGCCCTCTTCGTCGTCGGAGTAGACCGTCGAGAACACGTCGCGATAGGGATGGCCCTCGAGCTGGCCGCATAACACAGTGGGTACGCCCAGCTCGCGCAGCACCTCGAGCAGCTCACTGCCCTTGTAGGGCGAGACGTCGATGACGGCGTCAAACGAGCGGCGCTCAAAATGCTCGCGTGCGCGGTTGCGCTCATGCGAGGAAGATGCCTGCAAGATCACGGGCAAGTAAGATGACTCCGAAAGTTCCTCGGTAATGCCGCTTAAAAACTCACTGTAGGTGGGATCGCTAAACAGCTCGCTCAAAGGCTCGGTAACCAGTACGGCGATAATTTCCGTGCGTCCGACGGCGAGTGCCCGGCCGCGTGCGTTGGGTACAAAATTGACTTCCTTGGCAGCCGCGCGGACGCGTTTTTTGGTCTCCTCGCTAATGCGGGGGGAGTCGTTGAGGGCACGCGATGCCGTGGAACGCGAAACACCGGCAGCTGCAGCAACCTCGGCAAGCGTCGGTGCGGTGCGAACTGGTTGGGTCATGGCGTCTCCTGGAAAATGCGGTCGATGTTGTCACTGATGCGGGCTGGTGCGGATACAGCTTACTATAGTGCGCCTGAACAGCGTTCATGATATCCGGTGACCGGTGTCGTGTTGCAATCAAACTGCGACTGAGCACGGCATGCATGGGCGAGGCATAAGCAGGCGCGGCAGTTGCCTGTGAGTTCAAGAACGATGCCCTGTGCTGTGTGCCTAAGCTTAGGGTGACATAAGTAGCATGGTTGTACAACCGGTTGCACCGTTAATCCGGCAAAATCGACCGTTCGGCGGACAACCGGTTGCACAGATTTTTGTACCGCCCGTAAGATAAGTACAACCGGTTGCACAAAGAAGCACTACGATGACGAAGGAGCATCACCATGGACGCCATTAACGATTGGGAAAACCAAGCGCTCACCCACAGGAACCGCCTGGCACCCCATGCGTACTTTATGGGTTATGAGACTGCCGATCTCGCCGCTACGTACAGCCGCGAGCTGTCGCGCGGATTTGTCCAGCTGTCCGGCTCGTGGCAGTTCCGCCTTTTTGAGGGCCCCGCGGCCGTCTCCAACGAGGCGCTTTGCACGTACGAGCCCGAGTGGGATCACGTGGAGGTTCCGCACCTGTGGCAGGTAGACGGCTATGGCAATCTCGCCTATACCGACGAGGGCTTCCCGTTCCCGGTGGATCAGCCGTTCGTTCCCTCCGATGACCCCACGGGCGTCTACCAGCGCATCGTCAAACTTCCTGCCGTGCCTGCCGGCGCTCGCGAAATCATTCGCTTCGACGGTATCGAGAGCTACGGCGAGCTGTATGTCAACGGCAAGTTTATCGGCATGACCAAGGGTTCGCGCCTGTCCGCCGAGTTTGACGTGACCGACGCGCTCGTCGAGGGCGACAACCTGTTTGCGGTCAAGGTTCTGCAGTACAGCGATGGTAGCTACATCGAGGACCAGGACATGTGGTGGGCATCGGGCATCTTCCGCGATGTGTACCTTATGCAGCGTCCCGCCGCGCATCTGGTCGACTTTAAATTCCGCACGCACCGCGAGGGCGATGCCGCTCTGATCACGCTCGATACGGTTGCCGAGGGCGCAAGCCGCGTTGTGTATACGCTCGGCGATGGCCAGAATGTGGTCGCTACGGGCGAGTGCGTCGACGGCCATGCCGAGTGCAGCGTTGCCGATGCTCACTTCTGGAACCCCGAGGACCCCTTCCTCTATGACCTGACGTTTGAGGTCTACGACGGCGACGAGGTCAGCGAGTACGTTCCGCATCGCCAGGGTCTTGCCGAGGTGACGGTCGAGGGCAATCATATCTACCTCAACGGCACCTACTTTAAGATGCATGGCGTCAACCGCCACGACCACGACGATCACAAGGGCCGCGCCGTGGGCCTCGAGCGCATGCGCCGCGACCTGGAGCTCATGAAGCAGCACAACATCAACGCGGTGCGCACGTCCCACTACGCCAACGACCCGCGCTTCTACGAACTGTGCGACGAGTACGGCATCATGCTGGTCGCCGAGACCGATATGGAGAGCCACGGCTTCGAGAATATCGGCAATATCGCCCTGGTCACCGACGACCCTGCCTGGGAGCCGGCCTACGTCGACCGCATCGAACGCCTGGTGATGCAGGAGCGCAACCACGCGTGCATCATCATGTGGTCGATGGGCAACGAGAGCGGCTATGGCTGCAACATCCGCGCGATGTACGCCAAAGCTCACGAGCTCGACGGTCGTCCGGTCCACTACGAGGAGGATCGCAACGCCGTTACCGTCGACGTCATTTCCACCATGTACTCCCGCGTGTCGCAGATGAACGACTTTGGCGAGCATCCGTTCCCCAAGCCGCGCATCAACTGCGAGTACGGCCACTCTATGGGTAATGGTCCCGGAGGCCTGTCCGAGTACCAGGAGGTCTTCGATCGCTGGGATTGCATCCAGGGCCAGTTCATTTGGGAATGGTGCGACCACGGTCTGGCTGCTGTGACCGAGGACGGCGTTGCCTACGACATGTATGGCGGCGACAACGGCGATTACCCCAACAACAGCAACTTCTGCATCGACGGCATGGTGTTCCCCTGGCAGCAGCCGAGTCCGGGCCTTACCGAGTACGGCCAGGTCATCTGTCCGGTCCGCATGGCTTATGACGCCGAGGCGGGCGAGCTGACCGTCACCAACAAGCGTTGGTTCACCACCCTCGAGGATGTTTGCCTGTCGGCCGAGACCCTGGTGGACGGCGACGTGGTCTGCCGCAAGACGCTCATGCCCGGCGCGGTTGCCCCCGGCGAGTCCGTCCAGCTTCCGCTGGTGATTCGCGAGGCCGCGGTGGGCGAGACCCTGCTGACCGTGCACGCCTACACCATGGCTGCTTACGCCTGGTGCGAGCCGATGTTCCAACTGGGTGCAAGCCAGTTTGCCATCGCGAACCATCCGGCGCCGGCCATCGCGGCTCCCACTCGTCCTGAGCTTACGGTCGAGGAGACCGAGCAGGAGATTCGCATTCACTCCCTCAACAGCGAGCTGACCTTCAGCAAGGTCAACGGTACCGTGAGCGAGTGGAAGGCATCCGGCCGCGACGTCATGACCTCCGGTCCCCAGGTTGGTTTTTGGCATCCGCTCGTCGACAACCACGCCCAAGAGTATGACTCCCTGTGGAAGGACAACTTCATCGATGTGATGCAGACGTCCACCCGCAAGGTTTCTTGGAAGCAGGACGGCAATGCGGTCGTCGTTACCGTGAGCCAGCGTATCGCTCCTCCCGTCCGCGCGTTCGGCATGCGCGTCGAGCTCGTCTACACCGTGCTTCCGAGCGGTCGCGTCGACCTCAAGGTTTCCGGTGAGCCCTACGGCGACTATTCGGACATTATCCCGCGCATTGGCATCTCCTTCGAGGTTCCCGGTTGTGATCGTGCCGTCGAGTGGTATGGCCACGGCCCGGGCGAGAACTATCCGGACTCGCTGCGCGCCAACCCGGTCGGTCATTACCGCACTACGGTCGACGACATGTTCACGCCCTACGTTATGCCTCAGGACTGCGCCAACCGCGAGGGAACCCGCTGGGTTGCCCTGCGCTCTAGCCACGGTGACGGCGTGCTGGTGACCCGTCCAGCCGACGCCGCTTCCAACCCGTTCTCGTTCTCGGCATGGCCCTATAGCTGCGAGGCTATCGATAACGCTAAGCACGTCTACAATCTTGTCCCGGGCGACACGGTTACGGTCAACATCAACGACCAGCTGCTCGGCCTTGGCTCGAACTCTTGGGGTTCCGAGGTGCTCGATTCCTATCGCACCCGTTTTGAGAGCTTCAGCTTTGAGGTGTCCCTGCGACCGCTGACGTCTGCCGATTTGGCTCAGGCGCTGGCGCCCATTAAGGAGGCATAAGTCATGCATGTTTTTAACTCGCGTGCCGATTTCGACGCCCAGATGAAGTCCGTCAAGAAGTGGATGCGTACCGGCCAGGCACTCGACGGCGTTTCTGAACTGCAGCACGATGTGGCGTACTCTATCGGCGACTCGCTGGTGTATTGGTGGGTGAACGCCCACGAGGCGGCTACTGCCGATCTGGTCGGTCACCGTCGCTACCATGCCGTGCTCGCCCCGCTCGACGGCGATCTGACCGTCGAGGTGGCTTCCAAGCCCGATCTTACCTGTACGCGCGCTTACAGTGATATCGACGATCGCGAGCGCTTTGAGGGTACGGGGGAGACCGTGACGATTCCCGCCGGCGGCGTTGCCGTCGTCGAAATTGACGAGGCCTACCGTGTCGTGGCCGATGCCACGGATCCCCGCGTCGTGGTGCTGCACGTGACGGTCGAAGGTTATTCCTTCCCCAACAAGTAGTATTCGTCCGTTTGGACGTTTGCTTCGTGCCGTTAAGGGGAATGGCTTTGTTGACTCCCTTTTCCCCATTCCCCTTAGCAGGTGCGCCGTCTGCGATTGCACTTGCAGCTCGGACGGTTTTAGATGACATTTAACAGATGATTGGGAGGGCTTATGAGCTCTGAAAAACGAGGAACGATTGGTTCGTTCGCTCTGCTGGGCATGACGGTCGCCGCCGTGTTCGGTATCAAGAACATCATCAACAACAACGCGGCCATCGGCTTGGCAGCAGCGCCATCGTTCTTTTTCGCCACGCTTTTGTACTTTGTCCCCTATACCCTGGTTACCGCCGAGTTCGTCGGCCTCAACAAGGACTCCGAGTCTGGCGTGTACGCATGGGTTAAGACCTCGATGGGTGGTCGCTGGGCGTTCCTGACGGCATTTAGCTACTGGTTCGTTAACCTGTTCTTCTTTGCGTCCGTCCTGCCCAACGTCATCATCTACGCGAGCTACGTGTTCTTTGGTGCCAACGCCGAGCTTTCGCAGCTGTGGATCACCATTATCGAGATCGTCGTCTTTGCTATCGCCACGTGGGTTTCGACCAAGGGCGCTAAGTGGATCGGCTCCATTTCCTCCTTCGGTTCGACCGCGGCTCTCGGCCTGACCGCCGTGTTCATCCTGCTGTCCCTGGCTGCTGCCTTTGGCGGCGTTGAGTTCGCTACGGCTCCTACTCCCGCTAACATGGCTCCCGACATGAGCAACTTCGCAACTGCGTGGGGCTTCTTCGGTACGCTTGCCTGGATCATCCAGGGCGTTGGCGGCGCTGAGTCTGTCGGCGTGTTCCTTAACGACCTTAAGGGTGGCGTCAAGGCCTTCGTGCGCACCGTCGTTATCGCCGGCCTGACCATCGGCCTTCTGTATGCAGGCGCTTCGCTGCTGGTTAACCTGTTCATCCCCGAGGGCGGCGTTGCCATCTCCACCGGTATCTTCGACGTATTCGGCGCTGTCTTTGCCCACTTTGGCATTCCCATGGAAGTGTCTACGCGCGCCATCGGCTTGATCCTTCTCGCCGCCACGCTGGGCTCCCTCATGATGTGGACCTCTGCTCCCATCAAGGTTTTCTTCACCGAGATCCCCAAGGGCGTCTTTGGTAGCAAGATCGTCGAGCTCAACGAGCATGGCATTCCCGCCCGCGCCGCTTGGCTGCAGTTCGCCATCGTCGTCCCCATCCTGATCATTCCGGCTCTGGGCTCCGGCAACCTCGACGACCTGCTCATGATCGTCACCAACATGACTGCTGCCACTGCTCTGCTCCCGCCGCTGCTGATCCTGCTTGCCTACTTTATGCTGCGCAAGAACTTCGACGCTGCTCCTCGTGGCTTCCGCATGGGTTCGCGCAGCTTTGGCCTGGTCGTTGCCGCATTCCTGCTTGTGGTCTTCTGCTTCGTGCTTATCTGCGGCACCATTCCGCTCGATCAGCCGCTGTGGCTGACGCTGGTCTACAACGTTGGCGGCGTGGTTGTCTTCTTGGGCCTTGCCGTGATGTGGTACAACCGCTACATCAACCGCCTGCGCGAGACCGATCCCGAGGCCGCCGAGAACGAGCTTCGCCCTTCCGTCCTCGATATGATGGAGTAGCGGCTAGGATTAATCTACGGCTGTGGAATAAATCGATTCCCTTTCCTAAGGAGGGGCCTTACGAGGCCCCTCCTTTTGTGTTTTGGGGCATGGTTTTGGACCCCGTGGTCAAAAAATGCTAAATATGAGTACTGTTGCAAAAGAGGTGTCATATTTTTCGGCTTGTTCTGAGCGAAAATGGGCTAAAAATCAATTTATCTAACCCCTCTTAAAGGGCGTTTGACGGCTTTCAACCTCTTCGAATCGCTCAAATTAGGCAATTTGCTCTCGATTTTGCTGCTACTAAATTGGTGACAGTACTCATATTTGCCACTTTTTGACCACGAGGTGATCAGAGGAGCTCTCGAGAAGCATCTAACGGTACAATAGCTACCACGTGGTTGGGTTTTGCCGGCCGAATGTACGACGTCGCGGGAGGGGACATGGTCGAGTTTACAAAGACGATTAAAGATCCGTTGGGACTGCATGCCCGCCCGGTTGCGCTGCTCTATGACATCATTGCCAAGCATCGTAGCGACGTGTCGGTCAGCATCGGCGACCGCCATACCGACGGTCGCGACGTTATGGGCCTCATGGCTCTCTACGGCGAGTGCGGCGAGGACATCGTGTTCCGCGTTTCGGGCGTGGATGAGGCCTCCTGCGTCACGTCGATCAGAAACCTCTCGCTCTAATCTCAACAATGCAACAAAGGGGACAGTCCCCTTTGTTGCATAAATTGGTATGACAAGGCACCGCAAAGAGATGGTCTTTGCGGTGCCTCTTTTGTTTCGTATAGGAAACTTTTTCGAAATCTGAATGGGGACCCTTTCCAAAAAGTTAACCACGTGTTAGTTTACTAAAGCGAACATAGACGTGGTTAACTTTTATCGCGTCGATGTTGAGGACGAACTGACGTTAGGAGCCACTCATGTCTTGCGGACCGCAGATGCCGGCCATGCCGCTTTCGATGGTAAAAGCGGGCGAAACCGTGCGCGTGTCTCGTGTAAAGGGCAATGAGGACATGAAGCACCACCTCAAGGACCTCGGCTTTGTCGAGGGCAACGAAATCCACGTGGTGAGCTCGAGTGGCGCCAATATCATCGTCACGGTGCTGGGCGCACGCTTTGGCATCGATTCCAAGGTTGCCATGCACATCATGACCGTCGGTTAGTTTGCAGCATTTCATAAAAACCGAAAGGGGGACAAGAGGATGAAGACGTTGGGTGACGTTAAGGTGGGCGAGAGCTCTACCATCGTCAAGCTTCACGGTGAGGGTGCGCTTCGCCGCCACCTTATGGATCTGGGGCTCATCAAGGGCACTTCGTTCAAGGTCGTGAAGGTCGCACCGCTCGGTGATCCGGTCGAGATCAACGTGCGCGGCTACGAGCTTTCCATCCGCAAGGAGGAGGCGGCCGTCGTCGAGGTCCAGTAAGGGCCCGAGGCGTATATTTCTGCAGATAAAGTTAGGTTTTTCTAACTTGATGCTGCAACTTTGAAGCACTTTATCCAGCCTGCGCGGAGAAAGCAGCGCAGGCACACAAGGAAGAAGGATTGAATGGCGGATTCTCAGATCCATGTCGCACTGGCGGGTAACCCCAACTGCGGCAAGACCACGCTTTTCAACCTGATCACCGGCGCCAACGGCTACGTTGGCAACTGGCCCGGCGTCACGGTTGAGAAAAAGGAGGCCAAGCTCCTAAGCGACAAGAACTTTACCATCACGGACCTCCCTGGCATCTACTCGCTTTCCCCCTACAGCCCCGAGGAGCAGTGCTCGCGCGATTACCTCATGAGCGGCGAGCCCGATGTGGTCGTCCAGGTTGTCGATGCCACCAACCTCGAGCGCAACCTGTACCTGGCGCTTCAGGTTATCGAGACCGGTCTGCCCGTAGTCGTTGCCCTCAACATGGCCGACTTGGTCGAGAAGAACGGCGATAAGATCGACACGGACAAGCTCTCCAAGAAGCTCGGCTGCCCGGTCATGATGATCTCTGCCCTTAAGAACAAGGGTATCAAGGAGCTCTTCGAGCAGGTCAAGAAGTCCGCTGCTTCCAAGGGCCAGGTGCCGGAGCACAAGTTCGATTCCTCCATCGAGGACGTTCTGACGCACATCGAAAACAACCTGCCGGCGAGCGTTCCCGCCAACAAGCGTCGCTACTACGCTGTCAAGCTGTTTGAGCGTGATGCGGACGCCTGCAAGCTCACCAACCTCACCAAGGAGAAGGCCGCTCGCGTTGAGCAACTGGTCGCCCAGTGCGAGCAGGATTGCGACGACGACGCCGAGTCCATCATCACCGGTGAGCGCTATGGCGTCATCGCGCACATCATTGACGAGTGCCTCACCAAGGCTCCGGCAAAGATGAGCACCTCCGAGAAGATCGACCGCGTGGTTACCAACCGTATCCTGGGCCTGCCGATCTTTGTGGTCATCATGTTCTGCGTGTACTACATCGCCGTTTCCACCTTGGGCGGCACGGTGACCGACTTCACCAACGACCAGCTCTTCGGTACCGACGGCTGGTATGTGCTCGGCCAGGGTCGCGACGCCTACGACGCAGCTGTCGAGGCTGCGGGCGACGACGCCGATTCGGTCGACCCGGCACAGTACGGCCCCTATGTCCCGGGTATCACCACCGTGGTGCACGATGCCCTTGTGGCGGGCGGCACCGAGGACGGTGGCCTGGTCGATTCGCTCGTCTGTGACGGTATCGTCGGCGGCCTGGGCGCCATCTTCGGCTTCGTCCCGCAGATGTTCCTGCTGTTCGTGATGCTGTCTTTCCTGGAGGACTGCGGCTATATGGCCCGCGTCGCCTTCATCATGGACCGCGTGTTCCGCCGGTTTGGCCTGTCCGGTAAGTCCTTTATCCCCATGCTCGTGTCCTCGGGCTGCGGCGTCCCCGGCGTCATGGCCACCAAGACCATCGAGAACGAGAAGGACCGCCGCATGACGGTCATGACCACCACGTTCATTCCCTGTGGCGCCAAGCTGCCGATCATCGCCCTGCTCATGGGTTCTATCATCGGCGATTCTTCCACCACCGCCGCGTGGATCAGCCCGCTCTTCTACTTCCTGGGCGTCTTTGCCGTCATCGCCTCGGGCCTCATGCTCAAGAAGACCAAGCTCTTCGCCGGCCGCCCGACGCCGTTTGTTATGGAGCTTCCTGCCTACCACTTCCCGGCGATCCGCTCTTGGGCGCTGCACGTGTGGGAGCGCTGCTGGGCCTTTATCAAGAAGGCCGGCACGGTCATCTTTGCCTCCACTGTCGTGGTTTGGTTCCTGTCCAACTTTGGTAGCTACAACGGTTCCTTTGGCTTCCTGCCTGCGATGGACGGCATCCCCGAGGAGTTCATGGACTACTCCGTGCTTGCCATGCTCGGCAACCTGATCGCCTGGATCTTCGCCCCGCTCGGCTTTAGCACCTGGCAGGCAACAGCACTGTCCGTCTCTGGTCTTGTCGCCAAGGAGAACGTTGTCGCCACCGCCGGCTCGCTGCTGTCCGTGGCTGACGCCGCAGAGACCGACCCGAGCCTGTGGACCGCGTTTGCCGGCATGTTCCCGACTATGGGCGCTTGCGTTGCCTTTGGCGCGTTCAACCTGCTGTGCGCTCCGTGCTTTGCCGCCATGGGTACCATTCGCAACCAGATGGATTCCGGCAAGTGGACCGCGATTGCCCTCGGCTACGAGTGCGCCTTCGCTTGGGTTATCGGCCTGTTCATCAACCAGTTCTATAACCTGCTTGTTCTTGGACAGTTTGGTATCTGGACGATTGTGGCCATCGTGCTGCTGGTTGCGATGCTCTTCCAGATCTTCCGCCCCATGCCCAAACATGCATGGACCGACGAGGACGAGACCAACACTGCTTCCGCCGCAGTTTCCGCTTAAGTCCGAATAAGGACTAGCCCCTTTTCACGAGCCCGGGTGTCCCAGCGACACTCGGGCTTTTTGGTGGGGGAGATGTGACGTTTCCGCAGATAAAACCGACCAATATAAACCTGGCCCTTATTGGTAGGTGGAGGATGGGGTAAAGTAAGTGGTGGTTAACTAGAGGAGGCTTGCTATGGCACCTATCGATATTGTTGTACTGGCTGTTATCGGCATTGCGTTTGTCGCCGTGTGCGTGCGCATCTACCGCAAGGGCACCTGCGCCGACTGCGCTCAGGGTGGCGTTTGCACGGGACATTGCTCCAACAAAAAGACGTGCGCCGCGCTGAAAGGCGTCGACAAAATCGCCGAAGACTTGGGTCGCGGTATCAAGTAAGGCCCAGACATCTAAGCGCCTCGCGAGCATCCGTTCGCGGGGCGTTTTTCACTTTTGTGGGGTGGGCTAGAGACGCTGCATGCGGTACCCGACACCCATGTGCGTCTGAATCATCTTGGGGTGAGAGGGGTCTGCCTCGATTTTCTTGCGCAGGGTGCGCATGAACACGCGCAGACTCGCCAGATCGCTGTCCCAGCTCGTGCCCCATATCTCGCGGGTGATGAAGGTGTGGGTGAGCACCTTGTCGACGTTTTTCGCCAGAAGGACGAGCAATTTGTACTCGGTTGGGGTGAGCGAGAGCTCGTGTCCGTCTTTCGTCGCGTATCCCGCGGCGTAGTCGATATGCAGCGGACCGTTGTCGAACGTGCTCGCTTCTGTCGACTCGCTCGACGCCATCGAGGAGCGCCTCAAATTCGCACGGACGCGCGCGAGCAACTCATCCACAGAAAAGGGCTTGGTGAGGTAGTCGTCTGCCCCCGCGTCAAGTGCTGCAATCTTGTCGGAATCTTCGGTGCGCGCCGAAATGACGATAATGGGGACTGCCGACCAGCTTCGGATCTTCGTGATGACCTCGATACCGTCAATGTCGGGAAGGCCGAGGTCGAGCATGATGAGGCTGGGGCCGTGCGACACCGCATCCATGATGGCGGCTTGGCCGTTGCAAACCTTGCTCACGACATAGCCGTGAAGGTCAAGCGCGGTCGAAACGAGGTTTTGAACGGTCAGGTCATCTTCGACCAAGAGGACGCGTGGCTTAGCGGCATTATTCATGAATCTCGATCTCCTCGGCAGGCAGGGTAAAACGGAAGACGGCCCCATGGGGGTGGTTGTCGCGAACTTCGATGACGCCGCCATGCGCCTCCACGATGGAGCGGCAGAGCGACAGCCCAAGGCCGATGCTTCGACGCGAATCCACGGGCCGCGTATTGCTTGAGGTGAAGAAGCGCTCAAAGATATGAGGCTTGTCGCAGTCTGCTACACCCGGCCCATCGTCTGCGACGTCCACCACGATGAACTCACCCTCGCGACGTGCGCTGATGGTGACAGTCGAGTCCTCGGGCGTGTATTTGAAGGCGTTCATGATGAGATTCGTAAGCACCTGCATGATGAGATGGACGTCGATGCGTACCAGCAGGATGTCGTCAGTGTGCTCGATGGTGACGGCACGTCCATGCGATGCTTGGGCGACATGGCTGAGGGCGGCCTCGATGACCTCGTCGATGAGCTCGGATGTTAAGTTGAGGCGAATGGTGCCGTCCTCGACGCGTGTGATGGCGAGGAGGTTTTCCACGGTATCGATAAGCCAGAGGGAGTCGTCGTAGATGGCATCGGCAAGATCGCAGCGTTGTTCGAGGCTGAGCTTCTCGTCGCTCTTCCGAAGGATTGCCGCAGATCCGGATATAGCCGTGAGGGGTGTCCTCAAATCGTGGCCGATGGAGCGCAAAAGGTTGGCGCGCAGCTGCTCGTTTTTCGCCAAGACCGCAGCCTCTTCGCGCTCTTGCGCCGCCCGGTCGCTTTCGAGCGCCAAGGCGCATTCACCTACGATAGATAGGACGATCGAATGCTCGAAGGCTTCGATCTCGCGCCCCTCCAGGGCGATGCCGATGACACCGAATACCTTGTCGCCGGTGCGAACCGCGAGGTAGAGACAGCGCGCCTCAGGCAGGGTCCGCGTGCTTGCGCCCGCGCGCTTGTTGTTGGTGTAGGTCCAGGTTGCAACGGCGCGCTCGTAGTCGGTGAGCAGCGACGCGGGTCGGTTTTCGGTGCCAGCGGACTCATAGAGCGCCTTGCCGAGCGTGCCGTGTTCGGCGGGGTAGAAGACCACGTCGAGTTTTAGCAGTTTGACGAGTTGGTTCATGGCGACGCGGGCGCACTCCTCCGCGCTATGGGCTTGCTGCAAGAGCTGGTTCGTTTCGAGGAGTACGCGCGTTTTGAATGCGTTCTCGGCGGATGTACGGGCGTTGTCGGCGATGCGCGCAGTTAACTCGCCGGCGACCATAGCGGTGGCGAACATGATGCCGAACGTGACCAGATAGCTTCGGTCGTAGCTGGCGAGCGAAAACAGAGGCGTGACGAAGCAGAAGTTGTAAAGCACTACAGAGAGCACGCTCGATACGATCGTGCAGATACGCCCCGTCGTGGTGACGGCGGTCAGCAGGGCCGTGAAGATATAGAGGGATATGATGCTGGAATCGGCAAATCCCAGATGGCGGAAAGCCGTGCCGATCGCCGTGGCGGCAAGAGAGAGAGCCAGCGTGCGAAGCACGTTTCGGCTGCTGGGCGGCTGCAGGGCGAGCGCATGGCGGCGTCCTTTGGGTCGGGAGGGCGGAGTCGACTGTTCTGGAATGATGTAAATGTCGAGGTTCGGGGCGAATGTTATGAGCTGTTCTACGAGAGATTTGCGGCCGAAGAGGGCCTGACGGACGCTGCTGCGCTCGCCCGTGCGCCCCATGACGATCTTCGAAATACCCGACAGGCGCGCGAACTCGGAGATCTGAAACGCGATGTCGTCGCCATAGACGGTTTCCATATGTGCTCCGAGCTGCTCGGCTAGGGCGATATTGGCTGCAAGCTTGGCGCGCTCATCATCGCTCATGGCTTGCGTGCGCGGGCTCTCTACGAACAGGGCGACGAGCTCGCTGCGAAACGCTTTCGCCATGCGTGCGGCGGCACGGACGATGCGGGGATTGGTCGGCGCCGGGGAGACACAGACTAAGATACGCTCCCTGGTGTAGTAGTCACGGTTTCCCAGCACGCGTGCGGCGTCTGTGAGGTGACCGGTGCGATCGGCGCAGCGGCGCAGCGCGATTTCTCGGAGTGCGGTGAGGTTCTCGACGGTAAAAAAATGCTGTTGCGCTCGGTCGGCTTGTGCGGGACGGTAGACGAGGCCGGCGCGAAGGCGCTCAAGTAGGTCTTCGGGCTCTATGTCGACGAGCTCGACCTGGTCGGCATCATCGAAGATACGGTCGGGGATTCGTTCGCTCACGACAACGCTGGTGATGGATGCAACCATGTCGTTTAGGCTCTCGATATGCTGAACGTTCACGGTCGTATAGACGTCGATGCCCGCATGTAGAAGTTCCTCGACGTCTTGATAGCGTTTGTCGTGGCGAGACCCCGGCGCATTCGTATGGGCGAGCTCGTCGACAAGGATGAGCTGAGGGGCGCGTTCGATAGCCGCATCTAGATCGAACTCGCTGAGCGCAATGCCGTTGTGCTCGATGAGTTTACAGGGCACGTTCTCAAGCCCTTGTGCAAGATGGGCAGTTGCCGGACGTTCGTGCGGCTCGATGTATCCCGCGACGACGTCGACACCTCGCCGCTTGGCGGCGTGGGCGGCTTGAAGCATCGCATAGGTTTTGCCTGTGCCAGCAGCGTAGCCAAAGAAAATTTTGAGGTGTCCCCGGCTGGTTCGAGTGTCATCGGCGACCCCGTCTTTCTCAATTGCCTTGAGGATGAGGTCTGGATTGACGCGAGTGTCCGATGCGTCGCGCTGCATAGCGTAGCCTTTCTGAAGCGTTGTCCATGCGTGCATACGCGGTGAAGACACCACTGTATGCTCGCGAGGTCGAGTATAGGCGCACTGCAGCTGCAATAGTGCTTTCTACCTGCATCTTTACGGCATCTTAAGGACGTGAGCCCCGGCCCTCACGCCTCTTTAATCCCTAGAAGCGTTTACTGTCCCCAGACGCTTGCGAGGGCAGGCGTCCGAGACATCGGACCGCGTGTGAAAGGGGCGGTAAATGGACATCCTCATTCCCATCATCGGAGTCGTCTGCATTGGACTTCTTATCTATTACATCTACATTCTGATGAGGAGTGATTCGTAAACTATGGACGCTGCGATTCAGTACATCTTGTACTTTGCCGTACTCGTCGTCCTGGCCGTTCCGCTCGGTCGGTTCATGGCCCATATCATGGATGGTGAGCATACGTTCCTGTCGCCTGTGATTGCTCCTGTGGAGCGTGGCGTCTATCGTCTGCTTCGCATCGACGCGGCAGAACAGATGGGGTGTAGGCGCTATCTGGCGAGCGTGCTGGTCTTTTCGGGGATCGGCCTCGTGACTCTTGTGGCACTCCAGGCGCTTCAGTCCTTCTTGCCAGGCAATCCCCAGCACCTGCCGGGTGTGTCATGGGACCTGTCGTTCAATACGGCTGCTTCCTTCATAACCAACACCAACTGGCAGTCCTACTCCGGTGAGACCACCCTGTCCTACCTTGTGCAGTTCATGGGTCTCACTGTGCAGAACTTCGTTTCCGCTGGCACCGGTATCGCGGTCATGTTCGCGCTGATCCGCGGCTTCTGTCAGGTCAAGGAGCAGGGTCTGGGTTCCTTCTGGGTCGACCTCACCCGCACCGTCCTGTATGTGCTCATCCCGCTGAACCTCGTGTTCGGCATCTGCCTGGCTGCCGGTGGCGTTATCTCCAATTTTCAGCCGGCTCAGAAGGCTGAGCTCGTAGAGCCCGTCGCTGTTCAGCCTAATGCAGACGGCGGCTGGAGCGTCATCGACGGCGCCCAGATTGAGGGCGACACGGTCAAGGTCGACGGCAAGGTTGTCGAGGGCGCGCGCGTGGTTACCGAGCAGTTCCTGCCCCAGGGTCCCGCGGCTCCTCAGGTCGCCATCAAGCAGTCCGGCACCAACGGCGGCGGCTTCTTCGGCGTGAACTCCGCCCATCCGTATGAGAACCCCAGTGCCTTCACCAACATCATCGAGATGACCAGCCTGCTGCTGATCCCGGCCGCCTGTTGCTTCGCCTTCGGTATCGGCGTCAAGAACACCAAGCAGGGCAAGGCCATCTTTGCCGCCATGTTCATCCTGCTGGTGATCTTCACCGGCATCATCGCCGTCAACGAGCATGCGGGCACCCCGCAGCTGGCCGATGGCGGAGCGGTCAATATCGAGATGACCGACGGCCAGGCCGGCGGCAACATGGAGGGCAAGGAGAGCCGTTTCGGTATCGCCTCCTCTTCTACCTGGTCCGCTTTCACGACGGCTGCTTCCAACGGCTCGGTTAACTCCATGCACGACTCCTACACCCCGCTGGGCGGTTTTGTCCAGATGCTCCAGATTGCTCTGGGCGAGGTCGTCTTCGGCGGCGTGGGCTGCGGCCTGTACGGCATGATCGGCTTCGCCATCCTCACAGTGTTCATCGCCGGCCTCATGGTCGGACGCACGCCTGAGTTCCTGGGCAAGAAGATCGAGCCGGGCGAGATGCGCTGGGCAGTTGTCCTGTGCTTGGCAACTCCGTTTGCCATTCTGGTGTGCTCGGCCATCGCCTGCATGGTGCCCGGTCTTGCCGACCAGCTCAACAATGGTGGCGCGCACGGCTTCTCCGAGGCGCTGTATGCCTTCACCTCATGCGGCGGCAACAACGGCTCGGCGTTTGCAGGCATGAACTGCAACATTCCCTGGATCAACGTCATGCTCGGCCTCGAGATGCTGTTCGCCCGCTTCATGCCTATCATCGGTACGCTGGCTATCGCCGGCTCGCTGGCCAAGAAGGGTAAGGTCGCCGAGAGCGCCGGTACCCTGTCTACCACTAACGGCATGTTCGTATTCCTGCTCGTGTTCATCGTCCTGCTGATCGGTGCCCTGAGCTTCTTCCCGGCCCTGGCGCTTGGCCCCGTTGCCGAGTTCTTCCAGATGATTGCGTAAAGGAGGGCGCAGATTTATGACTATGCAAAAAGACATGATGGGCCGCGCGGTCCGCGACTCGTTTGCCAAGCTGGATCCACGCGTCCAGATTCAAAACCCGGTCATGTTTCTGGTGTGGCTTTCCGCCGTCATGACCTCCGTCCTGGCCGTCGCTTCCATTTTCGGTGTGCAGGACGCGGGTGTGCCCACCTACTATGTGGTCGCCATCGCGGTCATCCTGTGGCTTACCGACCTGTTCTCGAACTTCGCCGAGGCGCTTGCCGAGGGCCGCGGTAAAGCCCAGGCCGATTCCCTGCGTGCGGCCAAGAAGGATGTCGAGGCCCATCGCATCGAGTCCGTTGAGGACAAGGAGCACTTCACCGTCGTTCCCGGCACCGAGCTCACACGCGGCGACCTGGTGATCGTACGCGCCGGCGAGCAGATTCCCGGCGACGGCGACGTCATCGAGGGCGCTGCTTCCGTTGACGAGTCCGCCATCACCGGCGAGTCCGCCCCCGTGGTCCGCGAGGCCGGCGGCGACCGCTCTGCCGTTACCGGCGGTACCACGGTGCTGTCCGACTGGATCATCGTCAAGATCTCCAGTGAGCCCGGCCAGAGCTTCCTGGACAAGATGATCGCGATGGTCGAGGGTGCCGCGCGCAAGAAGACCCCTAACGAGATCGCTCTGGAGATCTTCCTGGTGGCCCTCTCCATCGTCTTTATCCTGGTCACGCTGGCCCTGTATTGTTACTCCTGCTTCTCGGTCGGTCTTAACGACATGGACAACCCCACGGCCGTGACCACGCTCGTGGCGCTGCTCGTGTGCCTGGCTCCTACTACCATCGGCGCCCTTCTTTCCGCCATCGGCATCGCCGGCATGAGCCGTCTGAACGAGGCCAACGTGCTGGCCATGTCCGGCCGCGCCATCGAGGCCGCCGGCGACGTCGACATCCTCATGCTCGACAAGACCGGCACCATCACCCTGGGTAACCGCCAAGCCGCCGAGTTCATCCCGGTCGACGGCATCGATCCCGCGGAGCTGGCCGATGCCGCCCAGCTTTCCTCGCTGGCCGACGAGACCCCCGAAGGCCGTTCCATCGTCGTGCTCGCCAAGGAGCAGTTCGGTCTGCGCGGCCGCACACTCGAGGATAAGGGTATGGAGTTCATCCCCTTCACCGCGGCGACCCGCATGTCCGGTGTGAACTACGAGGGCAATGAGATCCGCAAGGGCGCTGCCGATTCCGTGCGCACCTATGTGGAGGCAGCCGGTGGCGTGTTCTCCCAGGAGTGCGACGAGGCCGTCGAGCGCATCGCCAAGGCCGGCGGCACCCCGCTGGTCGTGACCAAGAACTGCCGCGTGCTGGGCGTCGTCTACCTTAAGGACATCATCAAGTCCGGCGTGAAGGAGAAGTTCGCCGACCTGCGCAAGATGGGCATCAAGACCATCATGGTGACGGGCGACAACCCACTCACCGCCGCGGCAATCGCCGCCGAGGCCGGCGTTGACGACTTCCTGGCCGAGGCCACCCCTGAGGGCAAGCTCGAGAAGATCCGCGAGTTCCAGCGTGAGGGCCACCTGGTCGCCATGACCGGCGACGGCACCAACGACGCGCCGGCGCTGGCGCAGGCGGATGTCGCCGTGGCCATGAACACGGGCACCCAGGCTGCCAAGGAGGCCGGCAACATGGTCGACCTCGACTCCAGCCCTACCAAGCTCATCGAGGTCGTGCGTATTGGCAAGCAGCTGCTCATGACCCGCGGTTCGCTCACGACCTTTTCGGTGGCCAACGACATGGCGAAGTACTTCGCTATCATCCCGGCCCTGTTCTCGCCGATCTACCCGGGCCTTGGCGCGCTCAACATCCTCGGTCTGGCAAGCCCGCTGTCCGCGGTTCTTTCGGCCATCATCTATAACGCGCTCGTTATCGTCGCGCTGATCCCGGCCGCGCTGAAGGGCGTTAAGTACCGCGAGGTACCGTCCGGACAGCTGCTGATCCACAACCTGCTCGTATGGGGTCTGGGCGGCATCGTTGCCCCGTTCGTATTTATCAAGCTCATCGACATGCTGCTCGCGTTCTGCGGCATTATGTAAGTGGAGGTTTGTATGTTCAAAGGTGTTGCATCGCGCGCACTGGGCGTGTTCGCGCTGTTTACCGTTGTCTGCGGCCTGGGCTATACGCTCGTCGTGACCGGCATCGCCCAGGTTGCGTTCCCGTATCAGGCGAACGGTTCACTCATTACGGTCGACGACAAGATCGTGGGCTCCGAGCTGATCGGCCAGAACTTCGAGGATGAGGACCACATGTGGGGCCGCATCCAGAACGTGACTATCGTCGAGGGGGAGGACGGCGGGCTCATGGCCTACGGCACCCCGTCCAATTTGTCCCCGGCGAGTGAGGAGTACCGGCAGCTTGTGGACGCGCGCGTCGAGAAGATTCGCGCCTCCAACCCCGATGCCGATATGGACGCTGTGCCCGTCGACCTGGTGACGTGTTCGGGGTCCGGCCTCGACCCCGAGATCTCCCCCGATGCCGCCGAGTACCAGGTACCGCGCCTGGCGAAGGCCACGGGCAAGAGCGAAGGCGAGGTGCGCGAGATCATCGCCCAGTGCACCAAGGGCCGATTCCTGGGCGTGTTCGGCGAGCCCACGGTCAACGTGCTCAAGGTGAACCTTATGCTGGACGGTGCGCTGTAGGTGAAGGAGTGGCGGACGAGGGCATGACTGACTATCTGAGCCCTCAATTCCACCCCGCCCATCGGTTGCGGTGAAATACGGACTGTTTTGGCTGTTAAAAGCCTCATCTACTCCGTATTCCACCGCAACTTTTTGAGGGTCGGGATTGAAGGTGGGGAGTGCGAGCGAGCACGAATGCGGCGGGTACTGATACGATAGGGGTGTCTGCAAGTGCCGCCGAGCGGCTTAAACGAAAGGAAGCCTGTATGGAGTCATCCGCCTATCCGATGCTCTTTAGCCCGATTAAGGTCGGTACGACCGAGGTCAAGAATCGCGTCTTTATGCCGCCGGTGTCCACGAACCTGGCCGATCATGGCTACGTGACCGACGACTTGGTCGATCATTACCGTGCCCGTGCCAAGGGCGGCGTTGGCCTGATCATCACCGAGGTCGTGACGGTCGAGCCTACCTATACCTATCTGCCGGGTGACATGTGCTGCTACGACGACACGTTTATCCCTGGCTGGGAAAAGCTCGCCGCGGCCGTCCACGAGTATGGCTGCAAGATCATGCCGCAGCTCTTCCACCCCGCCTACATGGCCTTTAACATTCCGGGCACGCCGCGCCTGATCGCTCCGTCCTTTGTGGGCCCGTCCTATGCCCGCGAGGCGCCGCGCCCCATCACGGTCGATGAGATTCACGAGCTCACGCATCAGTTTGGCGACGCTGCCGTGCGTATGCAGAAGGCCGGTGTCGATGGCGTCGAGGTCCACGCGGCGCACGCCCACGGCATGCTCGGTGGCTTTTTGACCCCGCTCTACAACAAACGTACCGATGAGTATGGCGGCTCGCTCGACGCCCGCATGCGCTTTTTGCTCGAGGTCATCGCCGAGATCCGCGAGCGCTGCGGCAAGGACTTCATCATCGACGTCCGTATTTCGGGTGACGAGTACACCGATGGCGGCCTGACCCTCAATGACATGATTTATGTCTCGCGCCGTCTGGAGAAGGCCGGCGTCGACATGATTCACGTGTCGGGCGGTACCACCATCAAGCGCGGCTCCGCGATTCCCGCCGCCGGTACGCAGCAGGCCTCGCATGCCGCCTGCTCGCGCGAGATCAAAAAGCACGTCAACATTCCCGTCGCCACCGTCGGACGTATCAACGAGGCCTGGATCGCCGAGGAGCTGATCGAGGACGGCGCTGCCGACATCTGCATGATGGGCCGCGCCAATCTGTGCGATGCCGAGTTCTGCAATAAGGCCGCTGCCGGCAACGCCGACGACATCCGCCCCTGCATCGGCTGCCTGCGCTGTCTGAACGGTATCATGTTTGGCAAGCGCATTTCCTGCACCGTCAACCCGGACGTGGAGCGCGACGAGGCTGGCTACGAGCCTGCCGCCGAGGCCAAGAACGTGCTGGTTGTGGGTGCCGGTCCTGCGGGCATGGAGGCAGCCTACATTGCCGCCAAGCGCGGCCACAACGTGGTGCTCGTTGACAAGCAGGATGAGCCGGGCGGCGAGATGCGCATCGCGGCCGTTCCGCCGGCAAAGCAGGAACTCACCCGCGTGATCAAGTATCAGTATCGTCGCCTGGCCGAGGCCGGCGTGAAGTGCGCATTTGGTACCGAGCTTACTGCCGAGGACATTCAACGCGACTACGCGGGCTACGAGGTTGTCCTGGCTTATGGCGCCGAGCCCATCGCTCCGGCCTTCATGCAGGGCTTTAAGCAGGTTATGACGGCTGACGACCTGCTGGGTGGCAAGGCTTTCCCGGGCAAGAAGATCGTCATCGTGGGCGGCGGCACCGTCGGTTGCGAGACGGCAGATTACCTGGCCCCGCTGGTCAACGACCTGTCGCCGGCCAATCGCGATGTCACCGTCATCGAGATGACCAAGACACTCGCCGCCAACGAGGGTGGTGCCGGTCGCGCGGTGCTTATCACGCGCATGCTCTCCAAGGGCGTTCATGTGCTGACAGAGGCCAAGGTGACCGAGATTACCGAGGACACTATCAGCTACGAAAAGGACGGCGAGGTCCACACCATCACCGGTGCCGATACGCTGGTGCTTGCCATGGGCTATCGTCCCAATACCAAGTTGGCCGACGACCTTGCCGCTGCCGGCGTTACCACCCACGTGCTGGGCGACGCCAACAAGTGCGGCAACATCCGCGATGCCATCGGCGACGGCTACAAGGTTGCCTGCGAGCTCTAGTCAACCCCTTTGCACCAATCGATTGCAAAAAGCGGCGGCTGCCCTGTGTGTTGGGCAGCCGCCGCCTGCGTTTTGCCAAAGAAAGATTATTGTCGGGCCCTAAATGCCTTTTGCTTCTGCTCCCTCCGCAATCATGTTGCGGTTATACACCAGGTGCAGATACATCGCGTCGTGCGCGGCGGTGGGATTGCGCGCGGCGATGGCGTCGGCCACATCGCGGTGCGTGCGGATAGTTTCCTCGACGAGCTTTTTGCCGGTCACGTCGATAAAGAGGGGGACGGATGCCTTGAACACGCCCATCAGGCGGGGAACGACGAGGTTTCCGGAGCTCTCGGCAATGGCATTGTGGAACGCGGTGTCGGCGGCGGAGTAATCCTCACCGGCCTCGGCCAGGCGCTCGGATTCGTCGCAGAGCTCTTTGATACAGACGACCTGGTCGTTGGTTGCGTGCTCGGCCGCCATGCGTGCTATCTGCGGCGGTGCCACGGCCCTCTCGCACGTCAACGATGCCGGTTTTTGGATGTGCTCCTCGTTCCTGGAGATTGACGAGAAGACCACCCTCAAGTCCTGGACCGTTATGGAGACGCTCATCGGCCTTTCGGGTCTTGCCTGTGCCCTGGTGATTTCGTTCTTCGCCTAGTTCGCGTGGCTAAGCATCTTTTGCCGAGCGCATCGCTCGGTACCCATTTTCACCTGATTCATTAACCAACGATTGGTACAACCGTTCAAACCAAAAGAGGAGAGCATTATGGACGAGAAGACCAAGGCACAGATTCAGCAGGAGGCAGCCGACTTGGTTGCCAAGCTGCAGCCGCGTTCCGGCAAGTTCCGCACCAGCAGCCCCGAGATGGACCCGCTGCGTCTGGGCTCTGGCTGGTCCATCGAGGATCTGGACAAGCCGCAGGTCATTATCGAGTCGACGTTCGGCGACTCGCACCCGGGTTCTGCCGGCCTGTTTGAGTTGGTCGAGGAGGTCCGTGCCGGCGTTGCCGAGGCTGGTGGCCACGGCGCCCGTTACTTCTGCACCGACATTTGCGACGGTGAGGCCCAGGGCCACGACGGCATCAACTACTCGCTGCCCAGCCGCGACATGATCGCCAACATGATTGAGATCCACGCCAAGGCCACCCCGTTCGATGCCGGTGTCTTCGTTGCCAGCTGCGATAAGGGCCTGCCTGCGAACCTTATGGCCATGGGCCGCATCAACATCCCCTCCATCGTCGTTACCGGCGGTGTCATGGATGCCGGTCCCGATCTGTTGACCCTGGAGCAGCTCGGCGCGATTTCTGCCCGCTACGAGCGCGGCGAGATCTCTCGCGAGGAACTTGAGTTTGCCAAGCACAACGCATGCCCCAGCTGCGGCGCCTGCTCGTTTATGGGCACCGCGTCGACCATGCAGGTTACCGCCGAGGCCCTGGGCCTTATGCTCCCCGGCACGGCCCTGCTGCCCGCAACCAGCTCCGATCTGCGTGAGTTTGCGCGCGAGGCCGGCCGTCAGTCCGTGTGGCTCTCCGAACACAACCTGTGCCCGCGCGACATCGTGACCAAGGAGTCCTTCGAGAACCTCATCATGGTCCACGGCGCCATTTCCGGCTCCACCAACTCGCTGCTGCATATCCCCGCGATCGCCCGCGAGTTTGGCATCGAGATGTCCGCCGACGACTTCGACCGTCTGCACCGTGGTGCCCACTACCTGCTCAACGTTCGTCCCGCAGGTGAGTGGCCGGCGCAGTTCTTCTACTATGCGGGTGGCGTGCCGCGCATCATGGAGGAGATCAAGTCGATGCTCCACCTCGACGTCATGACCGTCACCGGCAAGACTCTCGGCGAAAACCTCGAGGACCTTAAGAACAACGGCTACTACGAGAAGTGCGGCCGCTACTTGGAGAAATGGAACCTCAAGCGCGAGGACATCATTCGCCCGTTTGACCAGGCTTTTGGTACCGACGGCTCCATCGCCATCCTCCACGGCAACCTTGCCCCCGAGGGCGCCGTCGTCAAGCACACGGTTGTTCCGCGCGAGATGTTCCAGGCCACGCTTAAGGCCCGTCCGTTCGATTGCGAGGAGGACGCCATCCACGCCGTCCTGACGCACGAGGTCAAGCCCGGCGATGCCGTTATCATTCGCTATGAGGGCCCCAAGGGTTCCGGTATGCCCGAGATGTTCTACACCACCGAGGCTATCGCCAGCGATCCCGAGCTGGGTGCGAGCATTGCCCTTATCACCGATGGCCGCTTCTCCGGCGCCTCCAAGGGCCCGGCTATCGGTCACGTTTCGCCCGAGGCTGCCGTGGGCGGCCCGATTGCCCTGCTTGAGGAGGGCGACCTTATCCGAATCAACATCCCCGAGCGCTCGCTGTCCATCGTGGGCATCGCCGGCAAGGAGATGGAGCCGGCCGAGATCGATGCCGTCCTGGCCGAGCGCCGAGCCGCTTGGAAGCCCAAGGCTAATCGCTATACCTCCGGCACGCTCAAGTTCTTTACCGAGCATGCAGTTTCCGCCATTCAGGGTGGCTACATGGAGTAGCGCCCATGCGCATCAAATATCTCCTCTCATAGATGTGCGGCACAAAGAGCCCCGAGCCACGTCACCGGGGCGCGTTGTTCAGCGCCGCCGGGGCGCTCCACTCAAACGACAAGAGACGTCTTACGCAAGCGCCCGCGTCCGTGGATAAAACCACGGGCGTGGGCGCTTCACTTTATTCCCAGCCGCTTTATTCCCAGCCCTTCCACACGTCAGGCTCGTAGCCAACGGTTGCCTGGCGGCCGTTGCGAACGATGGGCTCACGAAGAATCTGCTGGTTATCGAGCACCTTTTCGAACTTCTGGTCGGCAGCAAGATACTGTACGAGCGCAACCGTGTCGGCATCTTTCGCCTTTGGATCGATCACAGCGTCGATCCCGCCGACGGCGCGCGCCACGCTTTCGAGCTCGCCTTTGCTCATCCCCTTTTCCTTCAAGTCGATGAACTGGAACTTCACACGACGTTCCTTGAAATAGCGCTGCGCCTTCTTAGTATCGAAGCTTTTCTTCGTGCCGAATATCTGGATGTTCATACGTACCGCCTTCGCTCAATTCTCGTCCGTCCATGATACGACAAGGGAGCCGAGCAAAAACAGAGCAGGCGGAGATGGAGGAGGACGGCGACCGACCGTCGGCAAGAGTCGGCCGGATCGGACTGGCGCCCAGCGCGCGCCGGCGACACGCTCGCAGCTGCACACATAGCCGATGTACAAGCTCGCCGCGGCGTTCCCTCGCCCCGCGGTGTGGCGATAGAGAAGCACGCCACCCGTCAACGATGGCGCCTCGGTGAAGAAAATCAACGTCTGGGTTACATCCCTTGAAAGGGGCGAAGACGGCTGCTAGAATACCTCCCCGCTATGAAGGATTTGACCAAAGCATACATCGCAATTCGGCGGCCCCTGGTATACGGGGCCTCTCCTGTTGTTCCCCAAGTGCGCTCTGAGCAGCCGCTTTCTTCCTGTCGTATCTGATGCACGCATAGCACGTGCATGTTATTTCGCCCGTGGGCCGGCGCGCCTTCGGCGAAGAATCGAATAGATACGAAGGAAGCTTATGTCTGATAATTGTACGGTCGCACCCGCCAATGGGCGCATTACCGGTACCCAGATCCGCATCGTCGCGGTCGTCGTCCTGGGTGCCTTCTTGGCGCTACTGAACCAAACGGTGATGTCGCCTGCGCTGCCGGTCATCATGTCCGATTTCGCCATCGATGCCTCGACTGCCCAGTGGATCATGTCCATATACCCGCTGGTGAGCGGCATCATGGTCCCCGTTTCGGCGTTCCTTATCGACAAGTTCAGCACCCGCGCGCTATTCTTCGGGGCGACGCTGGTGTTCGCGCTGGGCACGCTGCTGTGCGCCGCAGCCCCTGATTTCCTGTTCCTCATCATCGGTCGCGTGTTGCAAGCGGCGGGCTCAGGCGTGCTCATGCCGCTTGTCTCGGTGGTTCCCATGCTGGTGTTCCCCGTCGAGAAACGAGGAACGGCTATGGGCATGGCGGGCATCGTCATGTCGGCGGGTCCCGCGGTCGGCCCCGTCGTAGGCGGTGCGGTGATCGACACGTACGGCTGGCGCACCATGATCGGCGCCATCGTCCCCCTCGCAATTCTCGTGCTGGTGCTGGGCGTGTTCATGCTGAAAAACGTGGGCGAGCTGAAGAACCCCAAGCTCGACCTGCCCTCGGTCGTCCTCTCCACCATCGCCTTCGGCGGACTTCTCTACGGGTTCTCGAGCGCCTCGTCGATGGGTTGGGGCAACCCCGTGGTGCTCGGCTCGATCGTCGCGGGTGTCGTGTGCTTGGTGCTGTTCGTCGTACGCCAGGGCAAAATCGAGGACCCGCTGCTTCAACTGGGCACGCTCAAGACGCGCGAGTTCCGCGTGGCCGCCATCATCGTCACGCTCATCAACGCCGCATGCCTGGTCACCAACACGCTGTTGCCGTTGCTGCTGCAAACCTCGCTTGGCGCTTCGGCCTTCGAAACCGGCATGGCCATGCTTCCCGCCGCGGCGGTGGGCATCATCATCAGCCCTATCTCCGGCGTGGTGTTCGACAAGTTCGGTCCGCGTGCCATCTCGATCGTCGGCCTGGCCCTCATGACCGGCGCCCTGTTCCTGCTCTCGCTTTCGACGGTAAACACGCCCATCTTGGTGGTTGCGCTGTTCTGCATGCTGCAGTCCGCCGGCCAGTCGCTCGCGAACATGCCGGTGAACACATGGGGTGTCAATGCCTTGAAAAATGACATGATCGCCCACGGCAACGCCATCGCGAACACCGGCCGCCAGGTCGCCGGCGGTTTGTGCACGGCGCTCATCGTCACGGTCATGACAAGCGTCACCGCGTCGGCCGGCGTCGATGCGAGCATCCAAGTAGCCACCGCCGTGGGCGCGGGCGTCGCTTACAAGGTGTGCGCGGCAATCGGCCTCGTTTCCCTTATCTGCGCCATATTCAGCGTGCGCACCAAGAAAACCGCACCGAAAACGAAGGAGGCATAAGCGATGTCCGAGATTCTGTCCGAGCGCATCCCGCTCGAGCTCGAGGGGACGCCCGTTTCGAGCATCATGATTGAAGAGCCGTTCACCTGCACGCAGGATTGCACGATTTCCGACGTGGTGCGCATGCTCGCCGAAAACGAGGTGAGCAGCATGCCCGTAATCGATGAGCGCAACCAGGTGGTCGGGTTCATCTCCGACGGCGATGTCATGGGAGCCATCGCGCAGCATCGCGCTCACACCATCTTCACGGGCGGCGACGCGTCCATGCTGTACTTCGACGATCAGAGCCTTGAGCAGCGCATCGAAGACCTGAAGGATCGCTGCGTCATGGATTTCGCGACGCGCCAGGTAGTGTGTGCCCGTCCCGAGCAGAGCATCGCCCGCGTCGCCGCGCTGCTGGCGAAGAAGAAGTTCAAGAAGCTTCCTGTGGTTGATGACGAGGGCAAACTCGTGGGGGTCATCCGCCGCTCCGCCATCACCAAATACATCTTCGGCATCCTTTTCCAATAGGGGCAGGTCGCACTTGAGGCGAACATCTCGAGGCATCGAGCCAGCAACTGGACCAGACAACCTTGACACGCACGCGCTTTCCCTCGATGCTTCGGTAAGGGGAGCTGCGAAAATCGCAGCACGGGTGATCGGCGCCGCGCCCCCGAAGGCAAAAGCGAACACGGGAGCGATACGATGGGAAAAGTCCTGGACGAAGATTTGGTTTATGAGATTCTCTCCGTCGTGGCAGAGATTCCGGCGGGATGCGTCGCCTCGTACGGTCAGATAGCGCGCCTCATCGGCAGGGAGAAAAACTCTCGCCTGGTCGGAGCGGTGCTGAGCGAGGCGGATCGCTACGGCGATTATCCCTGCCACCGCGTCGTCAACCACGCGGGACGCCTCGCGCCAAACTTCCCCGACCAGCGAGCACTACTGACGGAGGAAGGAGTCGCCTTCCGAGACAACGGCTGCGTCGACATGAAAAAGCACCAGTGGAACGAGTAGCCAGGCAGCGTAGCGTCGAAAGGAGCGACGCCACGGGGAACGACCTGCGCCCCGCCGCCGGACAACCTATGGCAAAGTGACACGTCCCACAAAGAGCGGCGCACCAGTACGAGACACGACCGCGACGTAAAAAGACCCTATGATACTCGTAAGCATCTATCTGATTGCCCGCCTCGAGGTACCCAAAGAACGAGAGATGCCGAAACCCCTAGACAAAGAAAAAGGTTGGGAGCTTTTATGCTTCCGACCTGAAGTTTCATGGTCGCGGGGGGCGGATTTGAACCACCGACCTTCGGGTTATGAGGTCGCTACGACGTTGCTTCATTCAGACATTTCGACCCAAATTGAAGTCAATATAACTCCAGGTCATTTGATGTTTTCATAGATTTACGAAAGAAAAGTACGCGGAATAATTCGACCCAAATTCGACCCACAACGAGCTTGAAAGCGGTCAGGCGGAGCATTACCCTTGGGGTGTGACCCCACGCAGGGCCCACCACCAAGGGTAATGCCCACCCGCCCCAGCCCTTTGCGCCATTCCGCGCAACCGAGCGCGATTCTCAGGCACTTCAGGCAAGGAACACGATGAACGACCGACCTCTCGTCATAGGCAAAGGAACGAAGCAACGCCGCGACAAATACACGTGGCGCTACCGTCACAGCCTCGGCAAGGATCCGGTCACGGGCAAATACCGCTATTCGCCGTGGCAGACCATACATACCACCAAAAGCCGAGAGGTCGACGCCGCACTCGAAGCCTACAAGGCAGAACTCAACAGCGGCACCTACGTCCAAAAATCGAGGGACACCGTCGGCTCGTACGCAAAAAAGTTCCACGACAACCGCGAAGGAACCATCACGCCGCTCGCCTACTCGACATCCTACTCAATCGAGAACCGGACGCGCACATCACATGCGTGATGCTCATGCTCGACACCGACATGAGAAGGGCAGAAGCCCTCGGGATGACGTGGTCCGATGTCTCCGTCGAGAACAGAAGCATCCTCATTGAGCAGCAGTTCGCGGCCGATCGAAGCGTTCGCTCGCCCAAAAGCAAGAAAAGCGTGCGGAGGATCTCGATAAGCGAGACGCTGACGTCGTATCTCGAATTCTGGAAAAAGGAGCAGGCCCGCGAAATGGAAGCCTTCGGCCTGGAACAAGTCAAAGACACTCCGCTCGTCCACTCATTCGAACGAACGAAAGACAGGCATCCCCAAGTCAACTTCATGGACCTGAATGGGTTTTCGCGCTGGTTCAGAAACTTCAGCGTCGAGAACGGGTTCGGCAAGTTCGAAGGCGTTCGAACATACCATTATGTGAAGGAAACTGTCGACGGGGAAACGATTTCGAAGCGTTATGAGCATAAAGAGTGGCTCGAATTGAGGGATTACCTCAGGAAGCATCCCAAGGTTCGCGAGGCGAGGCATATCAGCACATATGAGAGCGAGCACCTTCCTTACGGATATTCGGGCCTATCGAGCCACACCGCTACTGCCGCTACTGCCCGCTACTGCCCGCTAGCTTCCGAACCAGCGGGCGGTAGCAGCACCCCGAACATCTCGCCGACAGCGCAGAGAGTCGTCGACCTGGCGGCCAAGGCCGACATCGAGGACGTGATGCTGTGCGACCTGCCCGGCGTCCTGTCCTTCCTAGGGCTGCCACCTGAGACGGAGATGCCGCCGGGCAACAAGGGGAAGACGAAGCTCAAGAAGCTCTACAGGAAGGTGGCGCCGAACAAGGCATACCACTCCGGCGAGCGCGCCAAGGATTTGATCTCGCACCTCGACATGGCAGAGATCAGGGCATCGGCGCCCGTCCAAGAATTGGGATGCAGTTCAATACGAGCTCGGGGCTCTTTTCGTCTAGATTGGGGACGCATGGCCGGACGAAAACAATTTGCGTCTGGTAATAAGCGTACGAAAGCGCAATTTACGTCTTAATTCCGTACGCAAATCAAGACGAAAATCGTTTACGTCTGCTTTAATCCGTACGAAAACGGTTTTCGTCTTGCAGGGCAGTTGCCGTTTCTACAGTTCAACTTCCAGTTCGGCTTTGTGCTCGTAGAGGTAGTCGCGCATGTAGGGGATGGCAAATGAGACCTTGCCGTACGAGGGAGCCTCGATAATCGATTCTCTTAACAGGCGGCTGCGGACGGAACTCACCTGTTGAGGCGTTTTGTTTAGGGCATCGGCAACCATGCTGGTCGAGCTCGTCTGCCCCAAAGACGCCATGCTCAGCAGATAAGCGATGCACGTGGGCGGAATGCGCCGCAGCGCGGGCTCAATCACCATGGCGCAGAAGCGTTCGCGTGCCGTTGCAATGCCGCGCTCGGCTTCTTCTTCTCCAATAATCGCTGTATGTGCGCGTCTCGCCAACTGCCATGCGTAGTATCCAACGAGTTGGATCATGAAAGGATAGCCTTGCGTTGCCTCGGCAAGTTGGCCGGCAATACCTGGCTGCAACTCCATGCCAGACGCTTCAATGGTTTCCTCGAGGGAGTACGACACTTCGGTTACTGCCACAGCCTTCAGGTCAAAGGGGAGGGCACGGCGCAAAAACGTAAGTGTCTTTCCGTTGATGATGCTTTCAATCATCGAAGGCAGCCCAGCAAAAACAAAGGCGATATCAAGGTCTTCGCCGATAACCTGCTGAATCGCAATGGAGAGCGTTCGGACCTCATCGAGCTCTGCGTCTTGAACCTCGTCGAGAGTGATGAGCAGGCCATTTCCATTCTTGGATATTGTCTGTCTCATGGCGTCGCGTAGCGATGGGCCGATTCGCTCAATATCTATGCTGCCGATGGATATGCCAGCTACGGTGGGCTCAAATCTGGCGTGTTTTGCCTGGAATTTGGGCTGCAGCTGTTCGAGAATGCGCTGGCAAAGTCCCTCGGTTGCGACCTCTTTTATGACCGTCCAGCCACGGCTTTGCGCCAAACGTGAGCACTCGTCAAGGAGGACCGTCTTGCCCGTTCCACGGACGCCGGCTATGCGCATTAGGCGCCCAGGGGCACCAGGCCCGTTGGTGAGGCCTTCACTGAATTCTTCAAGTACATCTTCGCGGCCGATAATCGTGGGAGGTGTTTTACCTGCTGTGGGCTTAAAAGGGTTTGTTTGCATGTGAGCCACCTTTGCTCAAGATATAGCAAGATATAGCAAAGTATAGCAAGATATAGCAAAGTATAGTGAGATATAGCAACGTATAGCGCTGTTCGCGGGTTCTTACGGTGGTGCTATTTTCCGAATGCCGCGCGGATAAAGCGCTGGGCGAACAGCTTGTTGGCGACGTTGATGACATGGCCCAGGAACAGTGCCGAGATGGCGGTCGTGACGCCAAAGCCGCCCAGGTTGTACATAAAGATCAGCGACAACGCGAGCGAGGCGGCGACATGTGAGCAGTCAAACACGACTTTTACGTCACCAAAGCGGCGTTTAAGCTTTTCGGCAATGACTTGCACCAAGCCGTCGGGCGCGTTGGGGACAACGCCCATGTTGACGACGAGACTTACGCCAAATGCGGTGACAGCGAGGGAGAGCAGCATGGTCGCAATCTGTGTGGGGAGTGCCGTGGGATGCAGTGGGTTGACCGCCATGAAGAGGTCGGTCAAGCCGCCAATCAGCGTTGAGAAGAACAACTCGAGCAGGATGCGCGGCTGGAACTCGCTTCGCAAGATGGCTAATTGCGCCACGATGTAGGCGACGTAGGTTGCGGTGATCCAAAAGCCGAGCGTCTTGCCAGTGAGCATGGATAGGGTTGTGGCAAAGCACGTGAGCGCGGCGACGCCCAGGCCGGATGCCGTCTGGAGACTCATACCGAGTGCCAGTACTGCAACGCCCACAAGATACATCAGCATTCTGATGACGGTATGGCACCAGTCGATGTTCTCGCCATGCATGATGATGAGCGGTCGCATGTTGCTACCCGTCCTTTCGGTTGTGTGAAAAAGCTGACCCGGGCCGGCAAAAGAGGGTTATCGGAGGCACTGCTGCAAAAGCAGAAAAGCCGGCCCCACGGTCAGTCGTCTAGGAAGTGTCTCGCTGTGCCGGAATGGGACTAAAGGTCCAACGAGACGGGAAGAAAGCAAATGGCATTGCGTGGGCGATAAGATGCCAAGATGGTAGGGTGTGTCTTAGCATCCTATTGCCCACGCTCAACGAAATCGGTTTCGTTTGAGCCTAAGTATACGCACGGGATTTTATTTGCGAAGAGAAAAACAATAAAAAGGTGAACGTTCACCTAATCGCAACAACTCGTTGGCTGTAGTTGCGGTGGAATAGTTCCTGTTTTTGCTGCTGAAGGCCTTGAACAGGAACTATTCCACCGCAACTTATGAGGGGGCGGGGGATGCGATAGTATTGCATGGTGGTATTCGACTAACCGAGGACTTATCCGAGGGCTTTATGGAACAGCACCAGCATTATCAGAGCCTGCAAGACCAGGCGTACAACGCATTGCGCTCCAAGATCATCTATGCCGAGCTCAGGCCCGGCACGCGTCTTTCGGCGATTGGTCTGGAAAAGGAGACGGGAATCGGGCGCACGCCCATTCGCGAGTCCTTTGTGCGCCTGCGTGAGCAGGAGCTGGTGGAAACGCGTCCCAAAAGCGGCACCTATGTCTCAAAAATCAGCATGGAGCGCGCCGAGAACGCCTGTTTCTTGCGCGAAAAACTCGAGAGAAGCGTGCTCATTAAATGCTGCTCTGCCGCCACACCCGAGCAGAAGTGTCGGCTCGAGCAGATTCTTGCCGAGTCCGAGTCGCTCGACCATAGCGAGACGCGTCGTTTCTTTGACCTGGACAACCTGTTCCATGAGACGTGTTTTGTGATTGCCGGTCGTCACATGTTGTGGGATTGGATGAAGAGCATCAACACGCATTTTGAGCGATATAACTGGTTGCGTATGGTGTCGCAGGATTTGGATTGGGAGCCGATTCGTCGGCAGCATCGCCGGATTCTCGAGGCCATTAAGAGGGGCGATACCGACGCGGCGAGCTATCTGGCAGAGACACACCTGCACCTGATGCCCGAAGAGCAAGGTCCGGTTATCGCCTTGCATCCCGACTATTTTGAGCTGTCCAAAGACTCGGCCATCTAATCAATCCCCATATAAGTTGCGGTGAAATAGGGACTGTTTTGCGGCCTAGGTGGCGCAAACAGTCCCTATTTCACCGCAACTGCGTTGGGGCACATCGGGGCACGAAAAAGCTGCGGCGCCGCTTGGAGGAAAAGACCGGAAGCAAGGGTCCATTCCTCCAGACGGCACCGCAGCTGTTTTGGTGGCTCGGCTTTTGTCGAAGTGGCTTAGTTGAGCGCGACGGCCAGCCGAGTAGGCAAAGCGGCTTGGAGGCGTGTCGCTTCCGTCACGTTCTATCAGCATACAAGACGGTTTTGGTTCTTGTTCGTGACGGAAACGGCGCGCTTCCGAGCCGCTTTAAAAGAAAGGGGGCGAGGTTTAGGGCACGCCCCCCTTTCACGATAGAGAGCTAAACCTAGCCGCGGACCTTCTTGACGACGTCCATGGCCTCGTGGGCGATCTGCTCGACCTTGGAGAAGTCGCCGTCGGCAAACAGGGCCGGCTTGACCATCCAGGTGCCACCGCAGGCGATGATGGCGGAGGAGCTCAGGTACTCCTCGACGTTGGCGGTGCTCACGCCGCCGGTAGGCATAAAGCGGTGACCGACAAACGGAGCGGCGAGGGCCTTGATGGTGTTCAGGCCGCCATACTGGGACGCGGGGAAGAACTTGGTGACCTTGAGGCCCAGGTTCTCGGCTGCGGTGACCTCGGAGGGGGTCACGGTGCCGGGAAGGACGGGCAGGTCGATGTCGATGCAGTGCTTCACGACGTCCTCGTTGTAACCCGGGGAGACGATGAACTTGGCACCGGCTGCGCGGGCCTGCTCAACCTGCTCGACGGTCAGGACAGTGCCGGCGCCAACGCACATCTCGGGCTCGGCCTCGGCCATAGCGGCGATGCACTCGGCGGCGCAGGCGGTGCGGAAGGTGACCTCGGCGGACTTCATGCCAGCTGCCATAAGGGCGTGGGCGAGCGGAGCGGCGTCCTCGACCTTGTCGAGCACAACGACCGGCACGATGCCCAGGGACTCAAGCGTGGTGTAGAACTGATCGAACATGATGTTCCTTTCGATGTGTGGCGCGCATGGGCGCGTGATTGCCAAATGTGCTGGTCAGGAGCCGATTTTGGATTGGTTATCGGAGGCACTGCTTGGGGTTCAAGCAATTCCAAAACCGGCTGCTCGACCAGTCATGTAGGGAATGCCAAGCAAAACCGGAATGGGACTGGTGGTTTTGCCCGGCCGGAGGAATCGGGGAGCGGGCCGCAGGGGTATGGGATTGGAAAGCTGCGGCCCGCGGAATGGGGAACGAATTAACGGGCGACGCGGGTGCCACCGTCGGCGGCGGATGCCGCGGCTGCGATCTCGTCTGCGGTCACCAAGTTGGAATCGCCCTTGATAGTGAGCTTGAGGATCGAGGCTGCAATCGCGTAGTTGACAGCGTCCTGCGGGTCAAAGTCGTTGATGAGGGCATGGACGAGGCCGGCGTTGAAAGCGTCGCCGGCGGCAACGCCCTCGAGTACGTGCACGTCGTGAGCAGGGGAGAACCAGTGCTCGCCGCTCTCGGCCTCAAAGAGCATGCCCATCCAGATGGAGCGCTCGACGCAGGAGATGTTGCGGACGACCGAGGCGACCTTCTTGCAGCCGTACTCGGCGCAGATCTGACGGGCCATCTCGACATAGGTGTCGCGCTCCTCGATGCCGTGGGCAAGGGAGCCAGAGACGCAGGTCATACCGAGGCCAGCAGGCGCATCCTCGTCGTTGGCGATGCAGATGTCGACGAGCGGCAGGAGTTCCCTCATGGTGGCCTGCGACTTCTCGGGCGACCACATCTTGCCGCGATAGTTCACGTCACACACGGTGGTGATGCCCTTGGCGCGGCAGGCGGCGAGCGCATCCTTGCAGGCGGCGGCCATCTCATCGGAGACGGCGGGGGTCACGCCGGAGAAATAGAAGACATCGATGCCCTTGAGGATCTCGTCCCAGTCAAAGACGTCGCGCTTGGCCATGTTGATGGCAGAGTACTTGCGGTCGTAGACGCAACCGTTGCCGCGCTGCGAGGCACCGACCTCAAACACATAGGAGCCAAGGCGGTCGCCCTGACGCACGACGCGCGTGGTGTCGACGTCGTAGGCCTTCAGCGAACGCAGGGCGCACTCGCCCAGACGGTTGGCCGGGACAACGGAGACGTAAGCGGCCTTGTCGCCCTGGTAGGCCAGGGAAAGCGCAGTGTTGGCCTCGGCGCCGCCGTAGCGGACGTCAAACTCGGTTGCCTGCTCAATACGCAGGTGGTCTTTGGGTGAGAGTCTCATCATGATCTCGCCGAAGGTAAGAACCGTTTTACCCATGGTCGCGCAGCTCCTTTTACTCGTGCGTACACCTTTGATATGGCGTTGGCACGCAGGTGCCAAGACGGTAGGGTGCGTCTTTGCACCTGCGTGCCAACGCTCGCCGAAATCGGTTTACGAAATCGGTTTCGTTTCGAGTTGTAGTATACTCACCTACAGCGTTTTGCAACCGAGATTTTTAAAAAAATGCCTAAAATGGCTCAGACCGCCGACAATTGGGAAACGGGGTGCGTTATGGCGCAGATGAGAATCAAGGACATTGCCGCCGAGGCGGGCGTGAGCCCGGCCACGGTCTCGCGCTATCTCAACAACCGCCCCGGGCAAATGACCGAGGAAACCCGTGCTCGCATCGCGGCGGTTATCGAGCGCACCGGCTATCGCCCACGTGCCGCCGCGCGCAATCTGCGCAGCTCGCGTACGAACCTCATCGGTGTGATTCTGGCTGACATCGCCAACCCGTTCTCGAGCGCCATGCTCGAGGGCCTTTCCGCCAGCGCCGCGGCGCGCGGCTGCTCGCTCATGACGGCCATTAGCGGCAACGACCCCGCTAAGGAAGCGGAGTCGCTCACCAGACTTATCGATGCCGGCGTGGACGGCCTGGTCGTCAACACCTGCGGAGGCAATGACGAGGCGATCGCCGCGGCAGCGGGACGTCTGCCCGTCGTGCTGCTCGACCGCGACGTTGCCGACGGCGGTGTTGACCTGGTGACATCTAACAACCGTGAGCTGGTCGCCGGCTTGGTAGACGCCTTGGCAGCTGCGGGCAGCGAGCGTCTGTGCCTGCTCACCGAGGCAAGCGACGATAGCCCCGTGCGTCGAGAGCGCGCCGAGGCCTTTGCCGACGAGCTTTCGCGCCGCGGCCTTGCGGGCGAGGTCGTCACCCTGGCCGACGGTGGCGCCACGGGCGTTGGCCGTTTGGACAAGACCATCCGCGACTACGCGGGCAAAAGGCTCGGCCTTATCGCCGTCAACGGCCTGGTTTTCCTGCGTCTGACCGAGGCGCTGGCGCAGCTTGGTCCCTCGCTGCCGGCGGGGCTCAAGATCGCGACGTTTGACGACTACCCCTGGAACCATGTGCTCTTTGGCGGCGTCACCACGGCCGCGCAGGACACCCTCACCATTGCCGAGCGCGTAGTCGAGCGCCTTTCCGAGCGCATCGACGTCGTTACCACCACCGTGGGCGAGGCCGCAAAGCTGGCGCCCAAACGCATCGAGATCCCCGGCCACATCGAACACCGCGCATCAACCTCGCGCTAACCGCTCGTTCGCAACGGCCTGTTCGCGCACGTTTTTTGAGCGCTTGATACGCTTTAACCCTGCGGAAACATTTTTCTGCGATAGTATCTGCGATATAGACCAGTCGAAACCCGCCCGAAAGAAAGGGGAGCGACATGAACCAGCAGAACATCGATTACGTACTCCGCTCCGTAGAGCAGCGTGACATCCGCTTTGTGCGTCTGTGGTTTGTCGACATTCTCGGCCGCCTCAAGAACTTTGCCATTAGCCCCGAGGACCTCGAGGTCGCTTTTGAGGAGGGTATTGGCTTCGACGGCTCCGCCATCGAGGGCTTTGCCACGCCCGAGGAAGCCGACATGCTGGCATTTCCCGATGCTTCGACCTTCCAGATTCTGCCGTGGCGCCCGAGCCACAACGGCGTCGCCCGCGTGTTCTGCGACGTGTGCACCCCCGACCGCAAGCCCTTCGCCGGCGACCCGCGCGATGCCCTGCGCCGCATGTTCCGCAAGGCCGAGAAGGCTGGCTACCTGCTCAACGTGGGCGCCGAGCTGGAGTACTATTACTTCCCCGACGAGCACACCCCCGAGCCGCTCGACAACGTGGGCTACTTCGATCTTTCGGTGAGCGATGCCGCTCGCGACCTGCGCCGCAACACGGTTCTCACGCTCGAGAAGATGTCCGTGCCCGTGGAGTACACCTTCCACGCTGCCGGCCGCTCGCAGCACGGCATGAGCCTGCGCCACGCCGAGGCCCTGAGCATGTCCGATGCCATCACCACGGCCAAGCTCATCATTAAGCAGCAGGCCTACGAGAGCGGTTGCCACGCCTCCTTTATGCCCAAGCCGTTGGCAGGCGAGGACGGCAGTGCTATGTTCCTGTGCCAGTCGCTATTCGACCACGACGGCAACAACGTCTTTTGGGGCGAGGACGACGAGAAGTACCATCTCTCCGATATCGCCAAGCACTACATGGCCGGCATCCTGGCGCATGCCCGCGAGATCAGCGCCATCACCAACCCCACGGTCAACTCGTACAAGCGCATCACCACGGGCGGCGATTCCGTGCCGCAGTACGCCACGTGGGGCCTGCGCAACCGCGCGAGCATGGTCCGCATCCCGGTCTACAAGCCCGGCAAGCAGCTGTCCACGCGCATCGAGCTGCGCAGTCCCGATCCCATGGCCAACCCGTACCTGGTCAACGCCGTCACGCTGGCGGCTGGTCTGGACGGCATCGAGCGCAAGCTGGAGCTTCCGCCCGAGGCCACGGCCGAGACGCTCAAGCTCACCGACCGTCAGATGGTCGAGGCCGGCTACACGCCGCTGCCGCGTTCGCTCAAAGAGGCACTCGACGTGTTTGAGGACTCGCAGTTTATGAAGGATGCCCTCGGCGAGCACATCCACAGCTTCTTCCTTAAAAAGAAGCGCGACGAGTGGCATAAGTTTGAGTCTACGATCACCGAGTGGGAGATCAAGCACTACCTGGCGAACTCCTAATCGCGCTGGCTTGTTCCAGTACGATTGAGCTCATTTCTTTGGAGGCCGATATGTCCGAAAAGAGTGCCCTGTTCATGGCGCGCACGACGCGCTTCCACGAGTTTGCCCGCAGCTTGACGACCACCCTGGGTGTCGAGGTGAGCCTGGCAACCCCCGATTCGCCGACTGCGGCGCACGACTTTGACCTGCTGATCCTCGATTCCGACGGCATCCGCAGCGACCGCATCGATCAGATTGCCAAGTGGCTTGACGATCGCGGCGGCGTCCCCATGTTGGTGATCGTCGACGATGAGGCGCTCGGCACCCTGCGCCTGCCCAATCACGCGCATGCCGACTTTGTATGCCCCACGGCGACACCCAACGAGCTCAAGGCTCGCGCGCAGCGCCTGATGGGCGAGGAGGAGACCGTCACCGCCGACGATGTGCTCAACATCGATAACCTCGAGATTAACCTGGCCACCTACCAGGTGACACTCGATAACGAGCCTATCGACCTGACGCTGATGGAGTACTCGCTGCTGAGCTTTTTGGCGACGCACCCCAACCGCGCCTACAGCCGCGAGGTGCTGCTGCACCGCGTGTGGGGCTTTGAGTACTGTGGCGGCACGCGCACCGTCGACGTGCACATTCGACGCATCCGCTCCAAGGTGGGCCCGCAGATCGCGGCGCACATCACCACCGTCCGCGGCGTTGGCTATCTGTTTAAGGACTAGCTTTTCACCACAAAGGGGACAGGCACCTTTGTGGTGGTTTTGCCGTAGGCCGGGTCCTTTCGGGCCTGCAACAGAACTTAAGCCTTCCTAAAAGATTGCGTTCTCATACACGTTCGCCCGCATATTGGGGTACAACTCAACGTGAACAATGATGGCCCGCCACATGTTTGGCGGGCCTTTGGTTATTTGACGAAAGGATCGCAGCCATGAGCGAGAACGATTCCCAGCGTCCCCAGGATGTGGGCCACGTCGGCGAGACTCAGCAGCAACCGCGCGTACAGGTTGAGTCGACGCCTGCCGGCAGTAACATTCCCTACGTGCAGGCCTATGACACGCAGACCGGCAAGCCGCTGGGTGGCCAGCAGGTTGTAAACAAGCACACGGTGGTCAAGACCAAGACCAAAAAGCTGCCGATCTTTATTACGGCACTCGCCGGCTGTGCATGCGGTGCCCTGCTGGTCATTGCGCTCATTATGAGCGGCACGCTCGATATCGGTGGCGGCAAGAATGCCGTGACGGCGGGTGCTTCGGGCTCATCGACGCAAAAGATTACGATTGATTCCGAGGACACCACGTTGGCCGAGGCCGTTTCTGCCAAGGCCCTGCCCTCCGTCGTTTCCATCACCGCCACTTCGAGCGGCAGCCAGAATGGCTCGCTTTCGCAGTCTGCTGATGAGTCGGATAGCTCGGGCAGCGTCGGTTCGGGCGTAGTGCTCGATACCGAGGGCCACATCCTCACCAACAACCACGTGGTCGACGGCTACGACCAGTACGTGGTTACCATGGACGACGGAACCACGTACGAGGCCGAGTTCGTGGGCAACGATGCCTCGAGCGACCTGGCCGTCATCAAGCTCAAGGACGCCGACGCCTCCAAGCTCACGCCGATCGAGATCGGTGATTCCTCCAAGCTCAACGTGGGCGAGTGGGTCATGGCGATCGGTTCGCCGTTTGGCAACGAGCAGTCTGTCTCCACCGGTATCGTCTCGGCGCTCTACCGCTCCACGGCCATGAGCTCTACCAGCGGCAACACTATCTACGCCAACATGATCCAGACCGATGCCGCCATCAACCCGGGCAACTCCGGCGGCGCGCTCGTCAATGACAACGGCGAGCTCGTGGGCATCAACTCGCTCATCGAGAGCTATTCGGGCTCCAGCTCGGGCGTGGGCTTTGCCATTCCGGTCAACTATGCCAAGAACATTGCCGACCAGATTATCGACGGCAAGACGCCGGTGCATCCGTACATGGGCGCTACGCTTTCGAGCGTCAACGCGCTCAACGCCCGCACCAACAAGCTGAGCACCGATAGCGGCGCGTATGTGGCGAGCGTCGTTGAGGATGGTCCTGCTGCCAAGGCCGGCATTCAGGAGGGTGACGTTATCACCAAGCTGGGCGACGACGAGATCACGAGCGCCGATGGCCTGATCATCGCGCTGCGCAGCCACGAGGTGGGCGAGAAGGTCGAGATCACGCTTATGCGCGGCAAGGAAGAGAAGAAGGTCACGGTTGAGCTGGGCTCCGATGAGGAACTGCAGAACCAGCAGCAGGACGACAGTTCGACCGACACCGGCAACGGCGGTATTACCGACGAGCAGCTGCGCCAGTACCTGGAGGAGCTGTTAGGCCAGCAGGGCCAGGGTCAGGGCTACGGCCAGGGCTACTAGCGAGCCGTTTCGCTCATACCGATACCAGAGGGGCTGTCCCACCAACGCGGGACAGCCCCTCTTTTCTTATTGATCCGTTGGGGACGGAGGAAAACGGATCACTTGGGGCTGACAAGAGGCCTGGTTCGTAATGGTCTGGACAGTTAGTTCAGATACGTATAAATCTGGGGCAGCTTGGGATGCGTTTTGAGCAATTTTTGATTGGGATGGGGCTCGAATGGGTGTTTGGAAGGGAGAGCGGGACGTTTACATAGTCTCGAGGAGCCCAAATTAGTTGAAACAGGGGTGTTCGTGCCTGATTCAGCTCTAGGATTTATACGTATCTGAACTAACTGTCCACCCCGGTCCGGCCGCTGCCGATTCGGTGCGGTTCGAAAGGGTTATTCGGCCCCGTTGCGACCGGTGGTACTCTTGTATCCGTTTGAAATCGAGCGAAGGAGTGCCGCTATGGAGCAATCGAGCCTGTTTGGTGACGGCGTGGACATCGATACCGAAACGCCCGCGAGCGCGGATGCCGCCGCACCGACCGACGCCCGTGCCCAGGCGGCGGCGCGCGCGGCCGAGCTGCGCCACGAGCTCGATTACCACGCCTATCGCTACTACATGCTCGATGCGCCCGAGATCACGGACGCCGCCTTTGACAAAATGCTCGTAGAGCTGCAGGAAATCGAGGCGACCTACCCCGATTTGGTTACGCCCGACAGCTATACCCAGCGCGTGGGCGGCTACGTGAGCGAGCAGTTTACGCCGGTCACGCATATGGCGCGCATGTATTCCATGGATGATGCCATGGATCTGGACGAACTCGACGCGTGGCTCCAGCGCGCCGAGGATGCGCTCGGTGCCGGCAGCGTCACCTATACCTGCGAGCTTAAGATCGACGGTCTGGGCGTGGCCCTTACCTACCAAAACGGCACCTTCGTACGCGCAGCCACACGTGGCGATGGCACCACGGGCGAGGATGTGTCGCTCAACGTGCGCACTATCAAGGATGTGCCCATGCACCTGTCCGAGCCGGCGCTCGCCCACATGGGCGCCGACCGCGAGCGCACCATTGAGGTACGCGGCGAGGTGTACATGCCCAAGGGCAGCTTTGTTCGTCTGAACGACGAGGCCGATGCCGAGGGCCGCGATCCCTTCGCCAACCCGCGCAACGCCGCCGCCGGCAGCCTGCGTCAGAAGGATCCCAAGGTCACGGCGCGCCGCGATCTGGCCACCTTTATCTATGCCATCGCCGATACCGATCCGCTGCACGTCCACAGCCAGCGCGAGTTCCTCGACTGGCTGCGCAACGCTGGCTTTAGCGTCAACCCTAACGTTGCCCGTTGCGCCACGCCCGCCGAGGTCCACGAGTTCTGTGCCCAGGCGCTTGAGCACCGCGGTGACCTGGACTACGACATCGACGGCGTGGTCGTAAAGGTCGACAGCTTCCAGCAGCAGCTCGACCTGGGCTTTACTGCCCGCGCGCCGCGCTGGGCCATTGCCTTTAAGTTCCCGCCCGAGGAAAAGCAGACTGTCCTGCGCGAAATTCGCATCCAGCTGGGCCGCACCGGTGTGCTCACGCCGGTCGCCGAGTTCGACCCGGTGACGGTCGCCGGCTCCACCATCGCGCGCGCCACGCTGCACAACATCGACGAGATCCGTCGCAAAAACGTGCGCGAGGGCGACACCATCATCGTGCATAAGGCAGGCGACGTAATCCCCGAGGTCGTGGGCCCGGTGCTCGATAAGCGCCCGGCCGATTCGGTCGACTGGCACATGCCCGAGGTCTGCCCCGTGTGCGGCAGCCCCGTGGTCCACGAGGACGGCGAGGTCGCCTACCGCTGCGTCTCCATCGACTGCCCCGCGCAGCTCAAGGAGCGCCTGCTCCACTGGGTGAGTCGCGGCTGCATGGATGTCGACGGCCTGGGCGACGAGATCGTCGACAAGATGATCGCCGCCGGGCTGATTCACGACGTCGCGGACTTCTACCAGCTCACGGTTGACGATATCGCCGGCCTGGACACGGGGCGCACCTATGCCAGCTCCAACAGCAAAAAGGGCGTCAAGAAGGGCGACCCCATTCCGGTAGGCCTCAAGACGGCCGAGAAAATCATCGCCGAGCTCAACAAGTCCAAGAGCCAGCCGCTCGGTCGCGTGCTGTTTGCCCTGGGTATCCGCCACGTGGGCAAGAGCGTGGGCGAGGTTATCGCCGAGCGATTCCTGTCGATTGACAAGCTCATCTTGGCGAGCGAAGAGGATATTGCCGAGTGCGAGGGCATCGGTCCCAAGATTGCGGCGAGCGTCAAGCAGTTCCTGGCCGTGCCCGAGAACCTTGCCGTGCTGGAGCGCCTGCGCCAGGCGGGCCTGTCGCTCGAGGTCGACTTGGGCGCCGCGCACGCGCAAGCCGCAGCCGACGCTGGCGTGGCGGGCGAGCTCGCCGACGCACGGCCACTCGCGGGTCTGACCTTCGTGCTCACCGGCACGCTCGTCAACCGCACGCGCGACGAGGCGGGCGCGGCACTCAAGGTGCTTGGCGCCAAGGTTTCGGGCAGCGTGTCAAAGAAGACGAGCTATCTGGTCGCCGGCCCCAAAGCGGGCTCAAAGCTCACCAAGGCCGAGCAGCTGGGTGTGCCCGTGTTGGATGAGGCGGCACTTGAACAGATTTTGGCGACGGGTAGGGTCCCGGAGGCATAATGATTTGTTGAGGAACTGCGCAGAGGCTCAGTTCCTCAACATCTCCTTATAGTGTTTGCCTGTTCAATTTCGATATCGTTTCCCTCGTATGATCCAGATGCGTCTACCGACTCAAAGCGTGAGTAGGAAACTCTTGTCCCAACTTTGATTTGGGAAAGCTTGTCTTTGATTCGGCCAGATGAGGGGAATGTAATCCGGGTTTGCTTTCCAGCGTCGGTGTAGCGGGGACTGTTGTCTGTTTGGATTACGAGTTCCGTTCCCTCAATAGAATGAACGCTGCCGGCTCCAAAGACAAGGTAATCATCTCCTCCGCTATAGCGGGCTCTATCTGTGCATGAAGAAACGGATGCAAACATAGCGAAAATCACCAATATCGTAACCAGGGCAAAGGCCGTGGTGCCATAGCATTTTGATGGTGCCATCCGGTCTACCAAAAGACTGTTCCGTTCAATTTGACCATATTGGGCGTTGCATAGTTAATCGCTCGGGGATAAGTGTTCCATCCGTCGAATACTTCGAGCCACTGCAGTTCGATGCCAGAGCTTCCATTATGCCCAGTAAAATAGCCAGTTACCGTGACCGTATGACCTGATAGCTCGACGGATCCTTCACTGTTCCGGCTGTTGATCCACATATGATACAAGCCGATATTCCCTTGATCGATAGTTGCTCTGTACTGAGCGAATTGAGGCTGATAACCGAAAAATTGAGTATTAAGTGCTCTACCCTTTTGAGCGGCAAGACTTTTAAACGGAACAATTCCATCTGGGATGATCGTGCTTCCGTACTCGACGCCCTGATCATTGGTCTTATACGTTGTTGTGCCAGTGACGTTCCATATTTCTTTATAATAATCGGGATTAAATTGATTAGCGTTTGAACTGGTGAGACCGTAATGCATTGATACAGCGTACAAGGCAGAAACGACGCATGCATACTTATTAGTGCGGGCTTCAACTAATGATTCCGAGACTCCTCGGAACGGTATTCCGTTTAAATCGTCTATTTGGAAATGCAACATCAAGTCATCTTCATTGATAATGACTGCATCCCATGAAGTTGGGTTATTGCTTTGAGGTGCTATACCCTTTTTGGTGACAATCGGGACAGACCGTATATTGTTATAGTTGGTTACACAGTCTCTAGTTCCTGGCACCAAAGTTCCATATTCAATATCGTTGTACGAAATTAGTACGGTTGGGTTTGTGGCCTGTTGGCCGGAATAAGTTGAAATGGCGTTTGATAGAGAAGCTGAAATCGGAAGAATGGTATCGCCGAGGGTTATTTCCTTCAGAAGCCCAGGATATGATGCGTCAAGTATTAAATAACCGTAAGGGCTTCCTTCCCTTGTGACACTGATTTCATAGCCACAGATAAGGCCGATTTGTTGGCATACGGGAACGATTTGCTCGATCTCTAAGTTCGCGGATCCGTCGACGATGGGCAACAGGGAAAGCGCGTAGTCTTGTGCTAGGTCTGAAGTAAAAGCGACGGATGAGTTTGAGTCGGCAGCGAATACTCTTGTTGGGCGTGACGCGGATAAGCCGATGATCGAGGCTAGGCCGAGAAGAAACGAGCGACGTGATTGAACTCTGGGCATAATGTCTCCTGCCTATGGGGGGCAATATGCTGTCATTTTATTTGCTACAAAATACAATCTAATTCGGATTAAGGTAAATGGATGGAATTGCTCGATAAATGGTAGTGATTAGCGGACCGGTATCGCGATCCTCGTCACATACGCTCCCCGGTCGTCGCTGATGATGTCGTCGATGAGGGCGATTTCACGCGAGGGACCGGCGGGGGACAGGTCGCGCTCGTGCATGTAATCGAGTAAGCGCTCATAGCGCGGGGCCGCCTGACCGTGCGTGCCGCGGAAGCTGACCGTCAGACACCGCGCGGCGGGACGTACTTCGACATCGCCCAGGTAATCGTCCGTGTCATCCAGCAGCAGAAAGACCTCGTCGTAGCCATCAAAGTCGCCGGCGGCAAAGCGTTCGGGCGCGATCCCGACGCCCAAGTTGCCCAGAAAAACAAACGTCTCGAGCTGGCCTTTCTGCAGCTGACGAATCTGCCACTCCAGCGCATAGGCGTCGGTAGGGTTGACGCGTTCGCGCAATACGGCGCAACGAAGCTCGGGCGCATCGATTGCGCAAATAGCATCGAGCTCGGTGTTCAACGCATCGTGCAGCAGCCCAAGTCGGTTATCGATCTTGCGCGACACGCGTTCGAGCTCGCGGCGCTTGCGCTCGATGAGCTCCTGTTGCTGGGCCAGTTGCCGCTGCATGAGGTCCACATCACGCGTGGTCACAAACTCACGGATTTGTGCCAACGGCAAGTCGAGAACACGCAGGTGGCTGATGGTGTTGAGGGTGGAGAGCTGCCGCGATCCGTAGTAGCGGTATCCACTCGCCGAATCGATGTGCGCCGGGTCCAGCAATCCCATCTGCTCGTAATGGCGCAACGTGCCCACACTCAGGTTGAACAAGCGCGCCACCTCGCCAATGCGGAGCAGGCCCTCGGTATGTTCAGTTGGCGAGTCGGTCATGGGACCGCTCCTTTCGGTAAAAAGCAGGGGAGAAGTGCCAGGCCTGCGTCGCCTCGCTACGCCATCAGCTTGTCAAAAGCTCCGCAGCGGTTGAGTACGGTGAATGCCATCACGCAAATGACTGCCGACAGAATTGACCCGCACGGCGAGGCGATGCCCATGGGAAACAACGTATCGGAATAGGCGTTCGACAGCAGCCACGCGCCCGGCACACGAATGAGCGCTACGGCCAGCACGTTGTGCGCAAAGCCGATATAGCTCTTGCCGTATGCAGCGAAAAAGCCGCTAAAGCAAATGTGGATGCCGGCAAAGATTGCGTCGAAAATATAACTGTGCATATAGTTGGTGCCGGCCGCGACCACCGCGGGGTCCTTGGCAAAAAAGCCGATAAACGCCGGCGCCACCAGCCACATCAGCACCGTAATCAGGCAGCCGTACACTACCGATATGGTCATGGCGTCCTTGAGTACCTGACGTGCACGGTCGCCCTTGCCCGCGCCGGCGTTTTGCGCCGTGAGCGCGCTGACGGTGGCGCCCATGGAACTCGGCACAATGAACAAAAAGCTGATCATCTTTTCGACCAGGCCCACGGCGGCGGCATCGACGAGCCCTCGATGGTTGGCGATGACGGTGATAAACATAAACGCCACCTGGATGCAGCCGTCCTGCACGGCCACGGGCACGCCGATCTTAAGGATGCTGCCGAGCACCTCGGGCTGGGGGCGCAGGTCGCTGCGCTTAACATGGATGTTCGTGCGACGGCTCTTGAGCCACACGAGTGCGAGGGCAACGCTGGCCGTCTGGGCGGTCACCGTGCCGAGCGCCGCGCCCACGGGGCCGAGCCCCATGTGGCCGATAAATAGAAAATCGAGCGCGATGTTGATGACGCATGCCACGCCAATCACGTACATGGGCGAGCGTGAATCGCCCAGGCCGCGAAAGATGGCCGAGAGAATGTTGTATGCGGCGATAAACGGAATGCCGACAAAGCAGATACGCAGGTAGGCGGCGGTGCCTTCGACTGCCTCGGGCGGCGTGCCAATGAGCGCCACAACCTGCGGGCATAGTGCAAACAAGATGACGGCCAGTACCATCGAGACGCCCATAAACAGCGTAATGGTGTTGCCGATGGCGGTCTCGGCGCGATCGAAGCGACGCGAGCCCACGGCGTGGCCGACGATGACCGTCGTTCCCATGGCCAGGCCCACGAGCGTCACGGTAATGATGTAGAGCGTCTGCGCGCCATTGCCCACGGCGGTGATGCCGGCGGCGCCGCTAAACTGCCCCATCATGTACAGGTCGGCCATGCCGTAGAGCATCTGCAAAAAGTACGAGAGCATATAAGGCAGGGCAAAGACCGCGATGGTCTTAAGGACATTGCCGCGTGTGAGGTCGTGTTCCATGGGCGGGGCTTTCTGACTTGGTTCGTTTAGGTACCAGTGTAGTGAAAACCCTACAACGATTGTAGAGTCAAGGTTTGTGATGACGCCGGAGCGAAAAAGTCTCGCGCACCATTATTCCGAGTGAATATGGACACACGTCACGAGAACTCGCCGCCGGCGCTAACCTTGCAGAAAACGATTTCGGAATACTTGACACCATTATTCGGCGCGCAATAATACGTGCGTTTGCGAACAACGTTTGATGGGGGTTGAACCTGCGTGCGCAATCTCAAAATACTGTTTTCCTATCTAGGGACATACCGTCGCGATGCCATCCTCGGCGTGTTCTTTGTGTCGGTCGAGACGGTGCTCGAGCTGTTTATCCCGGTCATCATGGCCAACATCATCGATGTGGGCGTGCCTGCGGGTGATATCAACTACATGCTGCTGCAGGGCGCGTACATGTTGGTGTGCGCTGCGCTTTCGCTGGTACTGGGCTTGGGTTATGCCCGCACGTCCGCCCGCGTTGCCTCGGGCCTAGGCGCTAACCTGCGCGAGGCCGAGTACAAAAAGATTCAGACGCTCGCTTTTGGTAACCTGGACAACTACGACGCCAGCTCGCTCGTCACCCGCATGACCACGGACATCACCGTTATCCAAAATGCTGTGGGCAACGGCTTTCGCCCTATGGTGCGCGGCCCGGTGACGCTTATCGTCGGCCTTATCTACGCGCTGATGCTGTCGCGCCCGCTCGCCAACGTCTTTGCGATCATCTTGCCCGTGCTGGCAATCGTACTGGGCGCCATCACCTATCGCGTCAGTCCGCTCTACCGCCAACTCCAGACCTCGATGGACCACCTCAACGGCGTGGTACAGGAGGACCTCACCGCCGTGCGTGCCGTCAAGGCCTACGTTCGTACCGAGCACGAGGAGGCCAAGTTCGACACCGTCAATACCGAGCTCGCCGGCACGGCGACCAAGACCTTCGGCACCGCCGTGCTCAACCTGCCGGTGTTTCAGCTGTCGATGTACGTGGCTGCGCTCTCCATCCTGTGGATTGGCGGCCGCATGATTCTCGCCGGCAAGCTGGGCGTGGGCTCGCTCACGGGCTTTATGAGCTACGTGCTGCTGATCATGAATTCGCTCATGATGATTTCCAACGTGTTTTTGCTGCTCACGCGCGCTCTTACGAGTGTGGGCCGTATCGCCGAGGTGCTCGATGAGGAGCCCTTTATCGTCAACCCCGCGGGAGACCTCGCGATTGCGGCGCCAGCGGACGGCAGTATCGAGTTTCGCGACGTTTCCTTTAAATACCGCGCGGATGCAGCCGAGGATGTGCTCGAGCATATCGACCTTCGCATCGAGAGCGGCTCGACGGTGGGCATCCTCGGCGGCACGGGCTCGGGCAAGAGCTCACTTGTGCAGCTGATTGCGCGCCTGTACGACGCTACCGAGGGTGCCGTGCTTGTGGGCGGACGTGACGTGCGTGACTACGACCTCGCCGCCTTGCGCGACGCCGTGGGCATTGTGCTGCAAAAGAACGTGCTGTTTACGGGTACCGTGCGCGAGAACCTGCAGTGGGGCAATCCGCAGGCGTCGGACGATGAGCTCCTCGCGGCTTGCCGCGCGGCGTGCGTGGACGAGTTCCTTGATCGCATCGGCGGGCTGGACGGCGAGTTGGGCCAAGGCGGCGCCGGTGTCTCGGGTGGCCAGAAGCAACGTCTGTGCATCGCGCGCACGCTGCTCAAGCATCCGCGCGTGCTCATTTTTGATGACTCCACCAGCGCGGTCGATATGGCGACCGACGCAAAGATTCGAGAGCACATCGCTCGGATTCCCGATACGACCGTGCTCATCATCGCCCAGCGCATCGCGAGCGTCATGGATGCCGATCGCATTGTGGTATTGGACGACGGTCGTGTCCACGGCGTGGGCACGCACGAGGAACTGCTGGCGGGCGACAACATATACCAGGAGATTTACGCCTCGCAGATGGAGTTTGCGGGGAACGCGGACGCCGGCGATGGCAACGACGATGGTTGCGCGAATGATCCGTTTTCCTCCGTCCCCGGAGGATCGCCCTTGGAAGGGGGTGAGCGCCATGCCTAAGACCGCAGCCCAAGCACGCCCGGCCGACCTCAAGCGCACCGTGCGCCGCCTGCTCTCCTACATGGGGCATGCCAAGTTCTCGTTGCTCGCGGTGGGCGTGCTCGCCTCCGTCGCCGCCATCGCGAGCCTCGCCGGCACCTACATGGTGCGCCCCATCGTTAACGGTTTGGCCACGGGCGGGGAGGAACTGCTTGCCAAGCAGGTCATCCTGACGGCGATCATCTACGCTGCGGGCGTGCTCTCGGCCCTGGGCTACTCGCAGATTATGGTGCGCGCGGCCCAACACGTGGTGTCCGATATTCGCCGCGACCTGTTCGCGCACATCCAGACGCTGCCGCTCAGTTATTTTGACAGCACGCGCTCGGGCGACATCATGAGCTTTTTCACCAACGACGTCGACACCGTCTCCGAGGCGCTCAACAACAGCTTTGCCAACGTGATTCAGGCCGCCATTCAGGTTGTGGGCACCACGGCCATGCTCATCATCCTTAACTGGCAGCTCACGATTATCACACTCGTGTGCGATGCGGCCATTGTGCTGTATGCGCGCTACTCGGGCGCGCGCTCTAAGCGCTTCTTTGCCGCCCAGCAGGCATCGCTTGGCGACCTGGACGGATATATCGAAGAGATGGTCTCGGGCCAAAAGGTCATCAAGGTCTTTAATCACGAGGCAGCGAATGTCGCCGGCTTCACCTGCCGCAACGACGAGCTTTGCCGCACTGGCACCGCCGCCGTGAGCTATGCCAACTCCATGGTGCCCATGACCGTCGTGATTGGCTACGTCAACTATGCCATCGTCGCCGTGGCGGGCGGCATGCTCTGCATCAAGGGGCTCGCCGACGTAGGTGCGCTCGCGAGCTACCTGGTCTTTGTGCGCCAGGCCGCCATGCCCATCAACCAGTTTACGCAGCTCGGCAACTTCTTGCTCAACGCGTTGGCCGGTGCCGAGCGCCTGTTTGCGGCTATGGACCTTGAGCCCGAGGTGGACGAGGGCTGCGTGGAGCTGGTGCAGACGGGCGATGCCGCGTGGGCGTGGAAAATTCCCGAGGGCCAGGGCGTGGGCGTCTACGGGCACCTGCATGACGTGGCAGCCGTTGATGAGTCGGGCCGCGCGGTGGCCGCCGACGGCACCGAGCTCACGTGCGGCTTGGTCCCGCTTGCCGGCGACGTGCGCTTCCATGCCGTGGACTTTTCCTACGTGCCGGGCGCCCGCGTGCTCACGGACCTCAACCTGTTTGCCAAGCCGGGGCAAAAGATTGCGTTTGTGGGCTCCACGGGCGCCGGCAAGACGACCATTACCAACCTCATCAACCGCTTCTACGAGGTCGATGACGGCGAGATCACGTACGACGGCATCGACGTCAAGCACATTGCCAAGGCCAGCCTGCGCGGGTCGCTCGGCATTGTGCTGCAGGACACGCACCTGTTTAGCGGCACCATTGCGCAGAACATCCGCTTTGGCAAGCTCGACGCGACCGACGAGGAGGTGCGCGCCGCTGCCGAGGCCGCCTGCGCCGACTCGTTTATCCGCCGCCTGCCGCGGGGCTACGACACACCGGTCACGGCCGACGGCGCCAACCTGTCGCAGGGTCAGCGTCAGCTGCTCGCCATCGCGCGCGTGGCCGTCGCCGATCCGCCGGTGCTCATCCTGGACGAGGCCACGAGCTCCATTGACACGCGTACCGAAAAGCTCATCGAGCGCGGTATGGACCGCATCATGCGCGGTCGCACCACGTTTATGATCGCGCATCGCCTGTCCACCGTCCGCGACGCCGACGCCATCATGGTCCTCGAACACGGCCGCATCATCGAGCGCGGCACGCACGAAGAGTTGCTCGCCCAGCACGGCGAGTACTGGCAGCTGGCGCATGGCTTAAAAGAGTTGGATTAACCCGTTCGAGCACGATGCTTTGACCCTTCCGTGCCCCTCACCTTGCCTCAAACCATCACAACATTCGACGTTTTTTGCCAAAATCGGGAAAAGCATCGAATGTTGTGATGGTTTTTCTGCCACTCGACCGGGTGGAATCGCTTTCTTGCGCACGAAGGTGTGCGGACCCGTGGGCAGGGGAATAAGGTTGGTTATCCGACTCCATTGGAGGGCTCATGGACCTGCCGATCGTCCTGTCCCATAAGACTGCCTGGCTGTACCACAACGTGGTGCGCCCGTCCGAGCCGCTCTCGCGAGCAAGCAGCCTATACGATGAGGACTCGCTTGCTAACGAGGCGGAGCCGACCGCGAGCCTGCCCAAATTGGGACTCGATGCCAAGGGGCTGAGGGCTTCAACGGCAGTTGGGATTGTTACCGACTATCTGGTTTCGCTGGGTATTCCACGAGAAGAGCTCGACCATATCGACACGCTCGTCAACTTCGATTTTGAGCGCTCGACGCCGGCTGGATTTAGGTGCCACGTGTTTGGGGCGCCGGTACCTCCAGGCCATCTTATCGAGGTGGCGGAGGGCCTTCTGGTGGTTGATGAGGCCATGTGCTTTGTCCAAGCGGGTTCGTGGATGAGTGAGCCCGAGCAGCTGGAATATGGCTACGAAATCTGTGCCCGATACCATTTGAATCATCTGTCGACAGGCGATTATATCGAGATGGGGCAGAGGTATACCGTTGCCGACTTGATTGCCTATTGCAATGAGAACCGATCTCGTCAGGGGGCTATGCGCGCGGCTGCCGTGCTCAGGCGCGTGCACGATGGCGCGCGGTCGCCCATGGAGACGGCCACCGCAATCATGGTCGTGGCAAAACGTTCCCATGGCGGGCTGGGATACGCCAAGATCGAGCTCAACCATCGGGTCGATGTTCCCAACGAGTTCAAGTATCTCGCAAAGGCCGGGTATTTCGAGATCGACGTATATGCGCCAGCAAGCGGTACAGGGATTGAATACAACGGCTCGGACCATCTTGATAAACAGCGCAGCGCGTCGGATGCGGAGCGTATGACCGTGCTGAGCGCACTGGGCTTTAGGATGATCGTCCTCACCGGGACCCAGTTTGCCCATCAGCTGCAATTGCACCGGGCGATTAACGCCATCGCCCTCGCTATGGGTCTCAAGTGCGACCGAAGCGAAGCGTTCCAGAAACGTCAGAACGACCTGCGAGAGTTCGTGATCCGGCACTGGAACGGCGGTCTTTAGGGACGCTTTGGTCCTTCTATGGGGTGCCGTGGGCAGGCAAACCATCACAACATTCGACGTTTATCGCCGAAAACGGGAAAAGCATCGAATGTTGTGATGGTTTGCGTGCTGAGGATGGGCTTGGAAGTCCGTTTTGCTCGAAGCGGCCTGTCCTGTCGTACGGGTGTCGGCATGATTCTCTCGTGGGGTATTATGTTTTCCGAAGAATAAAACGCCGCGTGAGGGGAGGGCTGCATGGACGGGCACGTGCAACATGACGGCTTTGGCCGCGATATCAACTACCTGCGCATTGCCGTTACCGACAAGTGCAATTTCCGCTGCATCTATTGCATGCCGGCCGATGGCGTGGCACCCCGTGCGCACGATGAGCTGCTCAGCGCCGAGGAAATCGCCCGCTTTGTGCGCTTGGTGGCGGGGGAGGGCATTCGCCGCGTGCGCCTGACGGGTGGCGAGCCGCTGGTCAGCCGCCGTATCATCCCGCTCATTCGCGACATTCGCGCGATCCCGCAGATCGAGGACATCTCGCTTACCACTAACGGCGCCCTGCTGCCCAAGCTGGCGCCGCAGCTCAAAGATGCCGGTCTTAACCGCGTCAATATCTCGCTCGACACGCTCGACCCCTCGCTTTTTGGAAAGATCACGCGTCTGGGTCGACTCGAGCAGACCATGGCTGGCATCGACGCGGCGCTGACTTGGGGCTTTGAGCCCGTTAAGGTCAACTGCGTTGTTGTGCGACGGCTCAACCAGGATGTGGCGGCCCTCGCACGGCTGACCGTCGACCGCCCCATCCACCTGCGTTTTATCGAATACATGCCCATCGGCGACGAGCGCACCAGCTCGCATTGTGCCGTAGACCCTCACGCGCCCACACTCAATCCCGAGCTGTGGGATGCGAGCGACACCGTGCCGAGCGACGAGCTGCGGGCGCGCATCAATGCCGGGGCCGCCGCGACGGGACTGGGCGAGCTCGAGCCGCTCGACATCAACGACGCTCCTGCTGGCGCGGGCCCTGCGCGCTATTGGCATTTTCCGGGCGCGGCGGGAACGGTCGGTTTCATCAGCGCCATGTCCAACCATTTTTGTGCGAATTGCAACCGTTTGCGCCTGACGGCCGATGGCAACGTGCGTCCGTGCCTGTTCAGCGATGCCGAGTATTCGGTGCGCGACGCCCTGCGCCGTGGTGATGATATGCAGGTGCTTTCGATTTGGCGCGATGCCGTGGCCCACAAACCGCAGGAACACGCGATAATTGAGGGCACGCAACGATTTATGTCCCAAATCGGAGGATGATCATATGGCCAAGAGCAGGTACGCCGATGCCACCAAGGCCGCTCGCAGGGCCGCGATGTCTGCCCACAAAGTCACGGCTGCGGCCGGCGATGCCGTCGCGTCCGTGCAGCCGACTGCCAGTGCTGCCACCGAGCCCGCCCGCGACGCCCGTCGCGACGAGCTGACGCACGTGGACGCCAAGGGTGAGGTGCGCATGGTCGACGTGTCCGACAAGGCCGAGACCCATCGCATCGCCATCGCCGAGGGCACCATCCTCATGCATCCCGAGACGCAGGCCATGGTGCTGCAGGACCGCGCCAAAAAGGGTGACGTGCTCGCCTGCGCGCGCGTGGCGGGCATCATGGCCATCAAGCGCACGAGCGACATCATTCCCATGTGCCATCCGTTGCTCATTACCAAGAGTAAGTGTGACATTGCGCCCATTGCTCCGGCGGGGACGCCGGCCGAGGACGTGCCCGAGGGCTGGGCACCGGCACGCACGGACGGGCAGGTTGGCTTTCACGTACTGGTTACGGCCGGCGTGACGGGCAAGACGGGCATCGAGATGGAGGCCCTGACCGGCGCGAGTGCCGCGTGTCTAACGATCTATGACATGTGCAAGGCGGTCGATCGCGGCATGGAGATCGTCGACGTTCGCCTGCTGCACAAGGAGGGTGGCCGCTCGGGCGTATGGGACCGCGCAGAGCGTCAGGCCGCTGCTGTTGAGGCCGTGGGAGCCGCGGGCGACGCACCCGCGAGCGCATCCGTCGCCGTCGCGCCCACAGCTCCGGCACCGGTCGTCCCCGCGATCGCGTTTATCGGCTACCAAAACTCGGGCAAGACCACGCTCGTCGAGAAGGTTATCGCCGAGCTCACCCGCCGCGGCCTGCGCGTGGGTTCGCTCAAGCATCATGGGCATCACGGCTTTGATATCGATGTGCCCGCTAAGGACACCTGGCGTCATCACCAGGCCGGATCCAAGCATGTGGGGCTCATCTGCGCCACGCGCTGGGCGGAGTACGCCGACACGCGCGAGGAGGACGAGATGCCCGCGCGTGAGCTGCTGTCGCGCTACAACGATGTCGACGTGGTGATCATCGAGGGTTACAAGACCGAGGGCTTCGACAACATCGTGGTCGCGCGCTCCGGTGTCGACCGTCTGCGCGGCAAGAGCTCGCTCGACCTGGTCGACGGTCACACGCTGGCCCTTGCCTGCAACGAGGCCCTGGCACGCCAGGCCTTCGACGCCGGCTTTGCGACCCGAGCCATCAACATCAACGACGCCCGAGCCATCTGCGATCTCATCCAAGACCATCTGGCCTAAAACCTGCCAAAAAGGGACAGGTTTATTTTGGCAGGTTTTATCTGGGCAAACGTCGCAACCACCACAAAGGGGCCAGGCACCTTTATGATGGTTTTTGCTTTAGTAGATGTGTGGGACATGCCTTACAATCTACCAAGTAGTTCATGACGGGCGAAAAACGGAGAGAAGGGGCTTGATGCGTCCTTAATGTTTCATACGGATGGATTGATTTGACAGACGGTGGCGAATGCCCGCCGTCCGCATTCGTATGAAACAAGGAGTCTCCATGCTTGCCTCTCTTTTCTCAGAGCCTCAATCATCGCTGTCCGTGCAGGCCAAGCGCCTGGTGGCGATGCGCTTTCTCATCTACACCGGTTTTCAGACCAGCTACTTTATCGGCGTCATCGGAACGCTCACCTATGCGGACGACGCTTCGGTCGTCGCGACATCGCTGGCAGTCCTCTTTATGAACGTCTTCGTGATTCTGGGGTCCTTTGCGGGTGGCGCGGCGCTTGACGCTTTGGGCCCACGCCGCCATTTCTTGCTGAGCGTCATCAGCACGCTGGCGACCGGCGCGGCGATCATCGTCTTTGGCAGCGCTACCGAAACAGTTCTTGCCGGCGCGGTGCTCCTGGGCTTTGTGATGGGGTTCGCCCAGCCCATCGCCACATCCTATCCGGCGTATCTCACCGACGACCCCGTCGAGCTCAAAGACATCAACTCCGCCATCGCCATGTTTTCAAACGTGAGTATCATCGTTGGCCCCACGCTGGGCGGCTTTGTCGCGGCGGCTGCGTCGTCGCGCGCGGTGTTCGTGCTTATGATGCTCTTTACCGCGTTGGCGCTTCTCGCCGGCTGGGGCTTTAGGCCGCAGACCAGCCATGTCGCCGGGGATGCGGATGCCGATTCGGCAGAGGAAGGGGAGCGTGCGAGACAAAGCTCCAACCCCAGCGCATCCACTCGTGTCACCTTTGCGACTAGCATCAAGACGGTCTTTACCAACAGCGTCCTCGCCCTGCTGTTCTGCATTATTTTTCTTTCGAACTTTGGCTACGGGGCCTTCGATCCGCTCGAGTCGTTTTTCTATCGCGATGTCCTACACGTCGGCGTTGAGTGGATGGGCTGGCTCTCGTCGGCCTCGGGCGTGGGCGCGGTGCTGGGTGCCGTGCTCGCGCTCCGCTTGCCGCCGCACCTGGTCAACCTTAAAACGCTGCTTGTGGCGCTTATGTCCGTGGGCCTGGGAAGTTTGCTCTATGTGGGGACACCGTACGTGGGCGTGGCCCTCGTCGGCCAGATTGCCCTGGGCGTGGCGTGGGGCGTCGTCAACCCGCTCCACAACACTATCGTGCAAACGACGGCCCCGCTCGAGCAGCTCGGTCGCGTCAACTCGGTCATGGGCTTTGGCAATATGTTTGCCGGCGTGGCGCCGCTGGCGATTGCCCCGTGGCTGGCGGCGACATTTGGCGTGCAGCAGACGCTCATCGGGGCGGGCATGGTCGTGACGGCGGTTCCCGCGGCGTTGCTGCTATTTGGTCGTTGGCATTTTGATCGTGCCGCAAAGCAGTAAAAACCATCACAACATTCGATGAAAATCACGATTTTGCCGAAAAACGTCGAATGTTGTGATGCTTTGCGTCTCGGGCCAGGCCACCCTTCGGGTTCGGCCACCACAAAGGGGCCAGGCACCTTTGTGACGATCGGGTCCCAACGGCCCGCGCCTTGGTATACCATGTACACCATTTCCGACCACACCCCACACCGCCGCACAACCCAGAAAGGCCCCCATGGACACCACCTTCAGCCACATCAAAGCCGTGTTCTGCGATATCGACGGCACGCTGCTCACGAGTCAGCACACGGTGTCCCCGCGCACCGTGGCGGCGATCCGCGCCCTGCGCGAGCGCGGCGTGCTCTTTGGCCTGTGCACCGGGCGCGACGCCCACGCGACCGAGGCCATGTACGAGCTCTGGGGCATCGAAGGCCTGGTAGACGTGATGGTGGGTTGCGGTGGCGCCGAGGTCATCGACCGCGCGCACGGCATCAACGAGCTGAGCTATCCGCTGCCGGGCGAGACCATCGCGCGCATCTGCGAGCACATGGCGGACCTTCCGGCAACGCCCGTCTGCCCCCGAGACGGCGTGTTCTACGTGCCCGAGAGCAACGCGTGCGTCGAGCACCTGTCGCGCGTCGACGGCGTGCCCTACCAGGTGGTCGATTTTGCCGAGTTTTTGCGCGAGCCGCAGCCCAAGGTGATGTTTACCATGGCGCCCGAGGTGATGCCGCGGGTGATTGAGCGGGCGTCGACGTTTGCCGATGACACTGTTAAGGCGGCGGCTCTGCAAACCACGCAGCGCCTCTACGAGTTCATGGATCCGCGCGTGTCCAAGACGCGCGGCCTTGTGCGCGTGGCGGAGCTCAACGACATGGAGCTCCAGGACATCTGCGTGTTTGGCGATGCGGACAACGACACCTGCATGGTGGCCGACGCCGGCGTGGGCGTGGCCATGGCAAACGGCAGCGACGCCACCCGGGCCGCCGCCGACTTTGTAACCGCGAGTAACGACAAAGACGGCATCGCGATCTTTATCGAGGAGCATCTGCTGTAGCGCTGGGGGAGAACCATCGCAAAAGGGAGCAGGCCCCTTTGCGGTAGCCTCAGGCGATTTGGGCGAATTGATGCCTAAAAACTGCGCGCAAATTCAAATTTGGTTGTATGAACATCTCGCTTCTAACTACCGATGGGTTAAAGATATTCCCACCAATTTGGTAGTCTATTCCTCCCGGTTGATGACCTACCGCTCACGGTCGATTTTCAACCGTTCACAGGATGTTCGCTCTTGAGCAAAATGTTGTGCAAATAAATAAAATGCTATTAAAAAACTGATAACTAGCTTAATTACCAGTAGAAATAGTTTATTTATAGCGAATAAACGAAGGTTAATCCGAGCAAATGTCAAGAGAATTGAGAATTCGCTACAAAACTATCGGTATTTTTGCTTAGATGTTCAAACAATCGCTACAATATGGATTACTAAGCGTGCGCAATCACAGGTTGCGCAGATACGTTTGATAGTGAAAGAGCAAGATCGCGGTCTCTTGGGGAGGAGACATCGATGAAAGCGAATTCAGAAAAAACTAAGCAGAGTAAAAAAGCGACGCGCCGTGTACTGGCAGGCGTTTTGTGCGGAGCATCCGTTTTGAGCCTAGTACTGTCGCTCGTCATGCCTCCGATCTCGCAGGCCATCGCCAACGATGCCCAGGCGGGTGCAGCCGAGGAAACTGTGACGGCGGCTGATTCCTCAACTGAGTCTACTGATGTAGACAACACCAACAACGGGGATACCGAAAACCAGAATAGTGACGACGCAGAGGGTGGCGAAGCCGACCCCTCAAATGGTGTTGAGCAGGGTCAGTCTGGGGATCAACCTGAGGGTAAGCTGCAGGTCGAAGATAACGAGCCGGCAGATGGCAACGCTGTGATGGCGGCCACGGAAGGCGAGCAAACCGAAGCGGCGCCCGACGAGATAGAAAACGTTGACGAATTAAAAACCAAGTTGGCGAATGCAAGCGGTGTTGCTAGCTTCAAGCTTATGAATGATGTCGAGACCGGCGAGATAATCACGCTTAGCAAGGACGGCAGCAAAATCACGCTGGATCTAAACGGCCATAAGATTAAGCATACGAGTTCAAATAAGCCTCTGTTCAATATCACCGGCGGCGCGACGCTGACCGTCAAGGACAGCCAGCAAGCTGCCGCGACAGAGATCTCGGCTAATCAAGAAAACAAATGGAGCAATCTCGCTTCAATGGAATACGGCGATTCTAACATCCCGACCAAGCTTACCTATTACGTAACCGAATCGGTCGCAAGCGGAACCGGTACAAACGAAACTCTTAAAGCGTATGAGGCTGGTATCAAGGGTGCCATTGTGGCTTGCGGCGGCAATGCCAACCTGAAGCTCATTAATCTCTACGCAACTAACGGCAAGGGCGGTACGTTCAACCTCGAGAGTGGCGTGATTACGCAACAGCAACAGAGCAGTGTCAGCAGTTTGGTTTATGCCGAAAACGGCTCTTTCGTCAACATGCGTGGCGGCTATATATGCGGCGCTTCTGGCTCGGGCGCGGGCGGTGGAATCGAAGTGCGCTATAACTCAAGCCTTAGCATCTCCAATGGCGTAATTGCTGGCAATAGTGCTCCGAGTGGCGGCGGTGTGTATGCTGAAGGCTCCACGGTTAAGGTGACCGGCGGCACAATCTCCGGCAATAGAACGCTAGAGAACACTTCCGGATTCGGCGGTGGCGTCATGGTCGTGGGCGGTAGTATTGCTGTTTCTGGTGGTTTCATCACCAACAATAAATATGCCAACTTCTGCAACCAGGATGGATACGGTGACCATGGCGGTGCTGGGCTTGCTGCCAAGAACGGCACCCATGTCACCATTTCCGGTGGCCAGATTACTGGCAACTACTCCCAAGAAGCTGGCGGCGGCGTTTACGTTACCGATGTGGATCGAAATAAGGAGCCTTCTCGTTCAGGAATGGCGTGCCTGAATATCACGGGAGGAATTATTGCCTCTAACGTGAGCTACCGATCTGAAGGTGCCGGCATCCGAGTGGGCCAGATGGTTGACGCGATGATAAATGGATCGTCAAACGATAGCCCAGTCTACATCACTAATAACCGCTGCATGTCTCGCTTTGACTGGGGTGGCGGTGGCATCTTTGTTCAGGGAAACTCAAACCAAGGCGAGGAATATACTGCTGGTAGGCTATTCATATATAACTCGTACATTAGCGCCAATAAAGCTGGCGGCTACGGCGGCGGCGTTGCAGTCTGCCCTACGGGCAAGACGCTGGTAACGAACACTGAGGGCACGGCAATCTTTGGCAATTCGTCTGCCAAAGATCAGCAGGACGCAAAAGCTGATTATAATTCTGAAGAGAATAGCGGTAACGAAGGCACCCCTCACCTATCCGCTGGTGGCTACGAAGGCCTTGAACACAAAAAGAACCAGGATGCTGACGCCTACAATGCCAAAGAGTTTCGCGAAAACGGCCACGCGGACTTCTTCCTTGCGGCGGAGGATCATAAGACCCCGATCGCGGCGGTGATTGGCAAAATGCTTGGCGGCGGTGACGCCAAATACAAGGGAAGTAAAGAGCTTACGCAAGCCATTACTATCCCCGCTAACGGTGGCGTGCAGGTATATAAAAGCATCGGCCTGAGCTCGGGTGTTACAGCTCAAGACGAAGCCGCGATCAATGCGCAAAAAGTTGCGACAACGTTCATCACCGGCAACTATTCCTGGGACCATGGCGGCGGCATCATGTCGAACGGCGACCTGTACATGGGCGTGCCTGAGGACACGTATGTCTATCCGAGCCTCAAGCTCAAGGCGACCAAGGTACTACGTAATTCGCAGACAAATGTGAACGAGGGGCTCGAAGAGAATCAGTTTACCTTTAGGGTCTACCGCAAGGACTCAACCGACCCTTTGGCTAGCGCGACATTCAATCGTAACGTTTGCACCGAGGTTGGAACTGCAAAAAATGATGCAAGCGGCAATATCACGTTTGACCTTGGTGAACAGTTCGCAACGGGTGGCACGGGTAACGAAATCACATACTACTTGGTCGAAGATGCCGGCGATGATCCTGACATCACGTGCGACTCCAGTGTGTATGAGATTGTGGTGCGGACCCAGGATAAGCCGACCAAGCTCATGACTGTTCCGAGTAAAAATAATCCGAACGAAGAGAAGGAACTTCTCATCCATAACTACACGATTACAGACGTCAACGGGACCAAGTACGAACTCGATAAGTCTGGGAAGTGGATTAACAAAAAAACGTGGAGTGTCGCGAAGAATGTCGACGGCTATTATCAAATTATCTGTGAGGACGGTTCGGCGACTTTCACTAACGTATGTACCGCGTACGACTCGACTGGCGTTTGGATCCCTAAGGCGACCAAGGTCGTTAAGGGTGGCGAGATGAAGGAGTTCACGCTCGAGTTTGCGGATAACGAGAACTTCGATAGTCCCAAGACGGTTATGACCGACCCCGACGGCGAGATTATCACCACTGCCGACGGCGGCAAGTCCCAGACCCTGAGCTTCGACAAGATCGAGTACAAACTCGATCAACTCAACAAACTTCCGGCTGACTCCACTGGCCGCGGTGCAAGCAAGACCTTTACTTATTACGTCCGCGAACAGCAGCCGAACACGCCGTTTGCGCACTATAAGTACGACAAGTCGGTCTATCAGATTACGGTCAATGCAGTTGATAACACTGACCACAAGATCAACGTCACTGCGACCTACAAGCAGATTCGGGATCGCGACGGCAACGAAGTGACCAACGACACGGACCACGACCTCACCGACACCTCCATCCCCACCTTCACCAACACCTACTCAACCTCTTTGCCCCTTTCTGGTATGTCGGGCGTCACTCTGACATACCTTGCCGGCGCGGCGGTGCTTTGCGCTGCTGCGGCCTGGATGCACATTCGTCGCAAGGCGAATGCGAAGGGAGGTAAGCGTCGTGAATAAGAAAGTTTGCTCCTTCCCGATCTTGTTTGCGCTGCTTGCCCTCCTGATCGGCACCTGCGCGGTTGTGTTCCCCGCTTCCGCGCAGGCCGCGCCGACCTCGACCGGTTCCATCACGGTGAGCGGCACCGTGGCGAGCAGCTACGACGCCTACCAGATCTTTAGCGCCAACGTCGTCGACGGCGACAGCGACGCCAAGATCGCCACCGACCTCGCCTGGGCAAGCGACGCCGTGCGCAACGCCGCGCTGCCTGTGCTGCACAGCGCCGGCATGCCCAATTCCCAGGCCACCGCGCAGGAAGCTGCCGAGTGGCTCAACACCGATTCCCACCTTACGAGCGCGCTGAGCGCACAGCTCGCTCGTTCCCTCCAGAGCTCTGGCGCCGTGTCCGTGGCCCTTAACGCGGGCACGACGGCCGAGCTGCCCTGTGGCTACTGGCTCATCGTCGCCGACGACGACGCCATCGCCCAGGGCGAGGCCGGCACCGCGCCGATTATGGCGCTGGTGGGCGGCAGCGCCGTCACCGTCAAGCCCAAGGCGGCGACGCCCAAGGTCCAAAAGCACGTGCTGGAGGACAGCACCGCCGCCTGGCAGAAGGCCGCCGACGCCACGGTCGCCGACGACCTGTACTGGCGCCTCTCGGCCACGGTCCCGGCGGGCCTCACGGCCTACGACACCTATACGGTGCAGTTCGTCGACACCATGAGCGCGGGGCTCGAGCCCTCCAAGGTGGCCGCGAGCATGCGCGTGTACGCGGCGGCGGGCGCGGACGGCGGCTTTGACGCCGTCTCGGCCGGCAAGGACGGTCGCGCCGGCACCGACCCCGCGAAGGGCTGGACCGATATCACGGCCCAGTGCGTCACCAAGGTAGCGGCCGACGGTAAGACCTTCACCGTGCGCACCGGCGACCTGATTGCCGCGCTCGGCGGGGCCGACGCCTTCGCCGCGGGCGCCCGCGTGGTCGCCGTGTACAACGCACCGCTCAACAGCGCATGCAGCCACGGCATCGCGAAGGGCAACCCCAACGAGGTCTACCTGCGCTACCCGCGCTCTCCCTTTGCCGACCAGTCCGGCGACGCCGGCTTCACCCGCACGCCGAGCGACGATGCGTGCGCCTACACCTGGGATCTCGCGCTCACCAAGCGCGGCAGCGACGGTGACAAGCCGCTTGCCGGGGCGGTCCTGAGCATCACCGACGACCGCGGTCACACGCTGGCGGCCGACAGCACGTGGGATGCAGAGGGCAAGGCCACCGTCACCACGGGCAAGGACGGCCGCGTGACCGTCTCAGGCGTGGACTCGGGCAAGCTGGAGGTCCGCGAGCTCAAGGCGCCCAAGGGCTACACCGCCTTTGAGGGTACGCGCTCCGTGACGGTCAAGGCCGAGGGCCTGGACGTCGACCAGGTGGCCGCCGCCAAGCCCAAGCTCACCATCACGGCCGAGTCGCCCCTGCGCGCCGACAGCGCGGACGGGTCGACGGGCAGCCTGGAGGCGTCGCTCATCAACACGCCCACCGGCACACCCCCTAGCATTACCACCGGAGGCTTTATGCCCTCGACTGGCGATATGGCAATGTACGCCGCGGCCGCCGCAGCGGTCGCCGGAGCTGCGCTCATCGTGGTCGCGCTCCTGGTCAAGCGGGGAGGTGGCAGCCATAAAGAGTAGCTGGCAGCCCCACAGAGAGCGGGGCGAGACGTAGCGAAGTAGATGCTAAGACACAGACAGACAGATTTAGATCAAATGGAATTCGAGCAGAAAGCAGAGGAAAAGAAGATGAGCATGAGCAAGAATATCGCACGCCTGGCAGTAACCGCCGGCCTCACAGCAGCGCTGAGCTTCGGCGGAGTCATGGCCCCGGTCACCATGGCGTTTGCTGAGGGTGCGGCGGCTCCGAATAACAGCATCACCATCAATAAGAACAATGCGAATGGCGATGTGAAGTACAAGGCATACCAGATTTTCAAGGCAAATGTCGTGGATGAAGACGACAACAAGGTCGTCTCGAACATTGATTGGGCGAGCGGTGAAGCGAGGAGCGCCGTCCTTGGATATCTTAAAACCGTGCCCAACTCTGGTATTGACGAAAACTCTACAGCGCAGGCCGCCGCCAAATATCTGACCGACCATTCGGAGGGTACTGGCAAGACGACCGCTATCGAGAACAACAATTTGTTTAACGGATTGGCAAAGGCAGTTGAAGGAAGCGTAAATCAAACGGAGACATCCTTTGCCTCTGACACTGTTTTTGAGCCCAAGGACAACAAAGGCAATGCTCTGCAAGGCTACTATCTTTTTGTGACTGATGGAAGTACCTTGGGCACCGAAGAGAAGCCAGAGAAGAATACTGGCACTTCGCCGATCTTTGCTGTTGTTGGTGGTAAAGGCGTGACCGTTAACGAGAAGACCAGCATTCCAACCGTCGAGAAGCAGGTGCTCGAGGGCGCGAACTGGAGAAAGGTAAGCGACTCGTATATTGGCGAGGAGGTCGAATATAAACTGACTGGCCACGTTGCCAGTAACATCGCTACGTTCAATAAGTATGAGTATGTATTTCAGGACACGTTGAGCAAGGGTCTTGAGGTTGTGAAGGACTCCAATGGCGCAGTGAAGGATCTCCGCGTTTATATTGACAACAAGGGCAAGCAGACCGAGGTCGTGCAAGATGCTAATAATGGATATGAGGTGGCTTTAGGGCAAGACAACGCCAATGAGAAGGAAAATCTCACCATTACTTTTAGAGACCTTAAGTCTGTGAAGGATAAAACTGGCGCAGCGATTAAAGTCGATGCTAATTCCAACGTGGTCGTAACCTACAAGGCTAAGCTCAACAGTCAAGTCGAATACAAGGCCGACGGCGCCACCAATGAGGTCAAGCTTGTCTATTCCAACGATCCCATGTCTACCGGCACTGGCACTTCCGAGTCGGATGAAGTCACTGACTACGTCTTTGGTCTCGATGTCACTAAGACCGACTCAGATAATACGGACAAGAAGCTCGTTGCCAGCTTTAAGGTCAAAATGACCAAGGAGGGGGACACCGAAATTCCCAATGGCGGAAAATGGCTGACGCAGGAAGGTGGGCTCGTCGACGACGCAGGCCATGCCGGAGTGTTTACGACTAATACTGATGGCAAGGTATTTATTCCCGGTCTTGTTGAGGGCACATACGAGATCACCGAGAGCGAGACGCCTGCAGGTTACAACACCATCGATCCATTTACCATTACGGTGAGGCCTACGTATGATGCGACTGGTACACTGACGAATCTTAAGGTGGAGTCCAGCTCCAATATGGCAACTGCTGAGACTGATAAAAGCGTGACCACGACCAAGATCCCAGTCACCATCCAGAACAAGAAGGGCTCTGGCCTCCCGCTTACCGGCCTCAACGGCGTGACCTTCACTTGGATCGCTGGTGGCGCGGTGCTGTGCATCGGCGTGGCGCACCTCATCCGCAGCCGTAAGCAGGCTGAGGAGTCCGAGCAGGAGTAACGCTCGCTCACCATCCCTTTGGCAGGTGGGATGTGTTGGCCATGAGACTTGCGGACACTTTTCTCGTCCATCGACGTTCTTGCTTTGCCATTCTCTTTTCGGGGCAGACTCCGCACTGGAGTCTGCCCCGTTTTTTGGGATAACGCAGCAAGCCTCCATCGTCCGATGCGGGTACGTTCGTCATCGCGTTTCTTGACTCGTATGAGGTTCGGATTAAGGTCCGTAGGCGCACGCGCGGTGCGGACGGTAGAAGGCATTTGCGCCGCAACAAGCGCAAACAAGAATGCCCGGGGGTCGGATCCCGGGCATTTAACAAAACCAGAAAACTAGGCCGCCCGCGCTCCCAAACATTTACGCGGGGTGCGTCGTTTTCTATTGATATTGTATCCCGAATCGCCCCACCGATTCGGAACATTTTGAAAACTCAAATGCTGGCCTACGCACGAAAGGAATCTCGTTAATTCCGAAAATTATGTATAATTCCAATTAAAAATGGAATCAAACGAAAACGATGGAAATGAACGAAGCGCTAATCTACTTACAAGAAGCACTAGGCCTCTCTGCCAAGACCAAAAATTGGCCTGGATCCGCACGCTTGCCGCTGCATCTGCGGGCGATTGAGGTCCGCGCTGTTGACGCAAACGGTTTTTCGTTTTTGCTTGCAAGTTTGCCTACTGGCGTCGGGCTTCCCGAGGCCAAGAGAGTCTATAGTCAGCTAGCCTTGCGCGCGGAAACTCCTGTTGTCGTTTCGTTTCCTGATGCCGATGCACGTCAGCGCAAAGCATTGGTCGCACAAGGGATTCCCTTTGTTTGCCCCGGTAGACAGGCTTTTCTTCCATTTATGGGCACGGCCTGCACGGAGAGGGGCGGTGCCCGGTTTCATAATCACGCGACCAAGATGTCACCCAACGCGCAGGCTGCCGCAATCTGGGGAGCAGCCCAGGAGCCATATCGTCCCTATGACCTTTGTCGTGCGCTTGGGATTTCGGCAAGCCGCGCGAGTGAGGCCATAACCGAGCTTGTTGACAGGGGGATCGCGAGGCGCGAGCGTTGCGAGCGACGTGTCGTCGTGCTCCCTGTCGCCGTTGATCTTTTGCTCAGCGAGCACATGGCAGAGCTCTCCTCGCCTGTCTCGAAGGTCTTTTTTGCAAGGAAGACGCCGAAGATCGACTATCTTGTTGACGCCGGGGAGACGGCGCTCGCCGCGCGTTCGATGCTCGCTGCACCGGGCATGGAACAAAAGGCCGTCTTAAGAAGCACATGGCGTCAACTGAGCGACCTCGAAGTCGCAGACGGGGAGTTGCCGGATAACGAAACGGCGATGATCCAAGTGTGGCGCTATGCGCCCGTGTTTGCTGGCTCCTCCCGTGTCGACGACATTTCGCTTGCGCTATCTTTGGCGGCAATCGACGATGAGCGAATTCAGCTCGAAGTCGATCGCATGTTTGGAAAGGAATATCCATGGCAAGAAGCGCTGTAGAAGGTCTCCAAGAATTTCAGCAGCATATGCAAGAAGCTGCAGGATCGTATGCCCTTATCGGCGGCACGGCATGCGACATTTTGCTCGCGGAGGCGGGACTTCCGTTTAGGGCGACTCACGATTTTGATGTGGTAATTGTCGCCGATGACCGGTTGCCTCAGACGGCAGAAGCTATATGGACTTTGGTGCGTGATGGCGGCTACCGCTGCGGCTGGGGCGAAGGTAAAGGCTCATGTTTTTATCGGTTTACAGAGCCAAAGAGGCCGGGTTACCCCCATATGATCGAACTCTTCGCGAAGTGCCCCGACTTTCTAAAGGGTCGTGAGGGGATTGATGTGGCGCCAATTCACGTTGATGAAAACATAAGCAGTCTTTCGGCAATTTTATTGGACGATGCTTACTACAGCTTGTTCCTTCAGGGAATTCGGACCGTAGGCGGCGTTTCGGTCCTGGGTACGGAATACATTGTCCCGTTCAAAGCGAAGGCGTATCTCGACCTAAAAGCTAGAAGGGAAGCGGGGGAGAGCGTTGATTCGAGGAAGGTAAAAAAGCATAAACGCGATGCGCTGAGGCTTGCTCAGCTGCTTGGCGAGTCGGAAGGTGTCGACCTGCGCGGAGAACTGAAGGACGATATGCTTGCGTTTGTCAAAGATTGTGAGGTGGGCGACGTCAATCTGAAACAGATCGGGGTTGCGGGCGCAACGATAGTGCAGTTGCTCGAGACGATGAAAGCAACATATGGCTTGATTGGTTGAGTGGGTGCGTGGCCCGGACGGTGCAGTCTAGCTGCGTTGTCCGGCGTGGAAGCTCGCTAATCGGCTATTATTTGTTCAGACAACTTGAGTTGTAGAGGAGTGACCGGCGATGGTGCAGGGCGCCAAACATAT
>CAUADW010000001.1 GCA_958427895.1 uncultured Collinsella sp. | reverse complement strand
CCGACACGGCCATCCGGTCGTCGAGGGCGGTCGCGAGGCGGTAGGGGCCGTCGTCAAACACCCTTCCCAATGCTGTTGTTTTGTATTCAGCATTCAGGTCGTACTTAGCGCTCCATTTGTTGTTTGATTCTTTTGAGACGTTAGATTTCGCCGTTAGTTCAACTTTGGCGCTACCAGTCTTCCATTCCTTCACACTTATCGCATACGCAACAATTCCGTTCTGAATCCCCGAGATGCTCGGCGGGAAGGACTGGTTGTCGGCATCGATGGAAAAGCTCTCTTCCTTGGCATCCAGGTGCTGCTGAATTCGGTCGGCATACTTTTCTGCCCATTCACCAGCCTTGCCGTTTCGCACAAAGTAATTGTTGGACAGGTCGGTCGAGCGGTAGGCGTAGCCGTCCTTCTGGTAGTTTGCCGTGTGGTCGGAGTGAGCGATTGCCATGAGCTCGTCGGTCAGGCCAAAGTACAGATGGCGCTGGTCCAGGTCTCCGTACCAGTTGTCGCTGGTGTCGTCCCAGGTTAGGTCCATCTGGCACCATTTGCCGTCGATTTTTACGGCGTTCCAGGTGTGGCCGTTGCCGGTGATGCGGCCGTTGGCGATGCCCGCGGCGTCAAGGAGCTTGGAGTAGATGCGCTGGTAGCTCTCGCAGGTGCCCTGGTGGCGCGTGAGGCCGCTTTCGGCCGAGCACCAGTTGAGGCTGTGGTCGTACTCCAGCTGGTCGAGCGTCCAGTCGTGGAGCCACAGCGCCATGTCGTATTCCGAGCCGTTTGTCTCCTGCCTGCACAGGTCCACGGCGTTATTGACGATCTGCGTGACGCTCGGGCGGGCGGCATCGTTTACGGTTACCTCCGCCGTGGTGCGCAGGTAGTAGATCCCCTTGTCGTTTTGGGGGTCGTTTCTGTCGTTGTCCATAAAGTAGAAGTAGATGCGATATGTGCCCGACGCAGTGAAGTCAAAGATAAAGTCGTGGCCCGTGGTGCCCAGGCTGTAGTAGCTGGACCATGCCGGGCGCGACGGGTCGCAGACGCTTTCCTGGCTGCCGCCGTCCCAATAGGTGGGCACGTCCATGCGCGCCTTGGCCTGGGACGAGCCGTTGGCCTGGTTTACGTGGAAGGTCGTCGCGGTGCCCGCGGGGGCGTCGTTCCACGAGACGGTGAAGGTGACGCCGTTTTGGGTTGCCATGGCGGAGTGGGCGTAGCCGGTTTGTGACGTGGCGTAGATCGCCTCGGGCGTGGGAGTGGTTTGGGCTCGGAGGGATGGGGCGGTGGTGCCGGGCGTGGCGGCGTCTGCGGTGTTGGCGTCCGCGGGGTCGGTCTGGCTGGTGCCGGTAGATGTTGCGGTGCTGTCCTCTGCGGAATCTGCTGTCGCATTTGTGTTGGTGCCGTCTTCTGCCTTGCCTGTGCCGCTGCTCGTGGCGTCGGCTTGCGCCTGCTGATCGGCTGATGACCGAGGCTGCATGGCTTCCGCGATGGTTGCCGTGGGCATCGTCGCGCTGACCATGGACGTGCACGCGATCGCGCACAGCAGGTAATAAAGGGGTCGTTTCATAGCGGAGCCTCTCGGTGAGCAGCCAATAGGGTCCGAAGGCAGCTCCAGGCCAGCACTCCGCACATTTTTTGTTGGGGATTATTTTACGGGAACACCAGTCAACATCAGCGAACTTTCTGGGGAAGGTTGGTTGATCCGGGGCGCGTAAAGCAACAGTTTCAAATATTGTTGCTTCCTGTTCAATTCTGTCTATCTACAATTAATCGCAAGCGTATGACTTGAGGAGATTGTTTACAGGTGGAATCGGTCACTATTCTTTGGATTGCCTTTTATGTCTTTATCGGTTTGTTGAGCGTTCAGCTTGTCCGCTTTGCTGGGCCCTTAGCGATTGGAGGGCAATACACCGTTGAAGAACTGTATCCCTCCGATGAGTCGGGCAGGCTGAATGTCGCCTACCGAATTCTCGCTCCAACAATTTGTTGCCAGCTTCCGGTGTTTATTATTGCTGCGATTTGCGATGCGTTTTCAGTTCCAGGTCCTTCGCTACGATACATGCCTACCCTTTTCTATTGGTTGTTTCTTGGGGTAATCAAGCATGCAAGGGGTAAATTGCGGTACCGGACTCTTCCCTTCTCATTCGAGGCGTTCATGTCTCTTTTGCTGTCCGTCGCATTCGATCACTTTGTTATCGATGGCTATCTCGGAGGCCAGGGGGTAGATGTGCTTGATACTTCGAGTATTGCCTTTGAGTTTGAGCTGGCATTATTTGGTGTTGTGACCTTTTGGATTTCAACCTTTTTTAAGCGTTATCAAATTAAGTGTAGCCGTGTGTACTCAAATGCCGCTCCATCATATGTCGTTCCTTCGGACTCCGTATTTGGTTACTCTTCAATCGATACGGGTGAGGCCAGGCTCTTCTCATACGAGCGCGAATATGGCGATCTCTTACCTCAGCGATTTTCAAGCGATCTTCTGTTGAGAAGTGTTTTCTTTGCAATTATGGCGATTGAGGACGGGAATCGGCCAGAGTTTATCCGAACGATCGAGCGCATGGCAGCTCATTTCCATTTGGCAAAAACCACTGGAATAATGCAGCAGACGAGCAATGCTCCTTTGTCTGATATGGATAGCGTTAAACTCGCAATTCCCTATATTGAGCGCATGTGGGACCAGTTTCTTGTTGAATTCGCTCGTTCTACCGAAGGGGCAGGGGGAGACGCCCTACGAATCTTCAAGTGTTACTACACCTACGATTACTGTATGTTGTCGCGGACTATCCGCAATCATTTTGCGCCGTTTTACGGGGACTATTGTGGAACGAGATTACTTAATGCTAATCGCGTATTTTGCGATGTTCTTGAATTTGAGGAAAGGCAGCGCTACGGATTGCTTCCAAAGACGGTTTCTGCGACTGGATCGATATGCGCCACTGAGCTTGGATGGCTTTCTGGGGAGTACTGTTATTGGGCCGATTACAATACGGTTGTATCCTGCCTGAATGAAAATGATGCCAATGGCGTTAAACTGGTCAGCAAAAATGATGTGAATAAAACCCAGATAACCGAGACGACCTTAAGGCTTAAGGAGCAAGGTGTTTCCGTTCTTGAGGTCAAGTATGTGCCCGACGCTTCGGCGACCATCGTGTGCAACGGCGATGCCTCTAAGATTTCGAGTACTGCCTGTTGTGACTGGATGGTTGTTGGCTAGGTGAATCATCTTCGCCTTTCTGTATATTGATGGTGCATTCTCGTGTGCAGGCGCGAAAATGCGCCGCATCAGTTTCAACGCGAAGAGTATTTGCTGCTTGATTAACATGTTTGGATGCGTAATTATTGCCACTTAGGTTACTATCCTGTTAGTGATACAGTCATCGTTGACTCTAAGCGAGGCGATGACAAAGGAGGGTCGTTGTTCGGTTGTTGCCGGCAACGGCTCTTTGATTTTAGGAGTTACTTTGCGATGGAATTTTAGACTTTCGTTCAACTTATCAAACTCCTAGAGAGTCATGGCGTTCTAACCGATGTCGCTGCGCTAGATTGCCTGAGACGCGAAATGAATATTTGCTGGTCGGAGCACTGCTGAATATTGGGTCACCTGTGCGGTTCGAATTTTCAATTGTCGAGCAGCTTTTGTTTCCGATGAAGTCTTACAATTCTAGCAAAAACCAAACACATGTTCTATACTTATGGTAGTAGACTTGTTTGGAGGCGTTAGATGGAAGTCGGAAGAGATGGCATTGTAGACAGCGTTGTACGTCTGATAAATGGCGTTGGCCGTAGCCCCTATCTATTCGTTGGCTCGGGGTTTTCCCGTAGATATATGGGGACCGACGATTGGGACGGCTTGTTAAGGCACCTCTGCTCCCGTCTTTCTGATGATCCTTTTCGACTCGATTCCTACCTTGCTCGCTGTCCAGATAATCCTGATTATGGTGCTTTGCCCTCTGCCGCGACGATGCTTGATAAGGATATGCGCATAGCTGTTCTTGAGGACCCTCGCTTCGCTTCTTTTAGAGACGATCATGCAGAGGACATTCGTCAGCGCAAATCTGTTTTAAAGATTATGGCGGCCGAGAGGTTATCCTCGTTCAAACCTGACCATATGACGCATGAACTTGATATCTTGAGAGAGGTCGGCAGGCGGCGTATTTCTGGAGTCATTACAACCAACTATGACTGTCTACTGGAGTCGCTGTTTCCCGAGTTTAAAGTTTTTGTAGGCCAGGACGATCTTGTCTTTCACAGAACTTTTGAAATGGGTGAAATCTATAAGATCCACGGGTCTATGGATAATCCTGAATCTATGGTTCTTGAGGAGGCAGATTACGCAAAACTCGCCGAAACCCAGGATTACTTGGCAGCCAAGTTGCTAACTATTTTTATGGAATACCCAATTATTTTTATCGGCTATTCCCTTAACGACCCCGATATCCAAGCTATCCTCATGTCGATTTCGCGCTGCCTCGGTTCAAATAATCTTGTATTGCTCAAAGAACGTTTTATTTTCCTAACTAGGGGCGAAAACGCAACCTCGACACATTCGATTACATTTCCGGGTATTGGCGAGATAAGCATGACCGCGATTAGGACGAATGATTTTGGCGCAGTGTATGAAGCAATTGGACATTCCAAATGCTCCTTCTCGCCCAGGATCATTCGTGAGTTGCGCAGGAGTATCTACGCCCTTGCAGATAAGGGCGAGCCAAATGATTCTCTGGTAGTCGAAGCGAGTTTTAGCGACCTCGAGAGACTTCCGGAGGGACAGCATCTTGTGCTGGGCATCGGTGTCGCAAATGCATCTTTGGGCCACGGTCATATGGTCAAAGCCGAGCTTTTATATCGCGATGTCGTGTTTGATGATGAACATGTCGCTCCCAAACTTGCCGTCGAGGAATATCTTCCTGCGCTGCTTGCTTCTAACTCGGGTGGTTTGCCCATGTATAAGTATTTAAGCGCGTATTCAGGGGAAGTTCTTAATCCAAGGATGCTAAAGGAAATAGATGAGAAGAAGGATTTAGATGCTTTTCTAAACAACAGCCTACGAAAGGCAAAAGGTAGCTATCATCTTTCGGGAATTAGATACTCGGTTAAGTCTGTTATAGCTAACGAAGGCTTTGAGGAAGCATTTAAAAAGTTAGTTTTACTTGAGGAGGATGAGCTCGATTTAAATGAGTTGCTCGAGTATCTGAGGGCGCTCATCACGGATGATCGTAAGATAATCCACGGTAATAGCGAGCTGAAACGGCTTATTAGAATGTATGATTTCCTTAAATACAAGAAGGCCTTCGACATATCGGCTACTAGTGAGTAATCCCACCTAGCGTCTATGAAGAAGGCCATCTTTGTAAACTATGGCATCTGAGCGTATAGTGCGAACACCACGTGCAAATGCATTCTTAATATAACGCTTTCTGCTTGAAATCACAATGGTGTCTGTTTCGACCTGCCAATCAAGGGAAGATGGTGTAGAGTATCTTCCCGCAGTACAAAAGCTCTTTGGGAACTTTAAGGGTGACGCTTTCAAACTGAGAGTGTTGCCCTTTTTTCATGTATGCAATGTGTGACGTACTGGCCAAGCACCATCCCGGCAATGGAATGATCGAGCATGGGCGGCTTCTACTGGTTGACGTGATCGTGGTCAAACAAGTGATATCGATTAGAACTAAATCAATTGCGCTGGAAGCCTTCGGGCGACACCTGAAGAGGGCTGATGCGTCGGTCCTCTTTTTTTGTTTGGATGTAAGATTCGGCCAGGCAAAACAAGGATCTCATTTGGGGAGAAACAAATATCCGGCGGTTTTCCGCTTCGGGATGCGCGGTTTAAGCGTGCTTTTCGGAAGTGCGGGGAAAAAAATCGGAAACCTCCGAGCATAAACCGAATTTCGGCAACAAAACCGCAGGTCGCGGAAAGCTAAAACAGGGGTCTGGTCTGTTGATCTCGATTTTTTCACCGCACTTCCGGAAATGACCGACGGAAGTATGCGACAAATTTCGGAACCCTCGAGCACATCGTCCTTTTCATGAAAAGAACTCGCAGGTAGAAGCTTTGTCACTATCCAGTGTGGTTGACGTGTCTAGAATTTGCCACACACTTCCGGATTTTGCATAAGCTCGACTGGTTTGTTTATCGATTGGGGCAGAGGAATCTTGTCTGGACCTCGTTATATGTATTTAAATGGATGAACTTAACCTATAAGTTAAGTACATCTAGAAATGGGAGGTGCCCTTTGGCAGAAGGATATGAACTTGTCGAATATAGAGACCTCAAGGGTCGACCGTTTTGGGAATTGACGGCTTCTCCCGATAACTCTCAATTCCAGAAAATGTTGTCAGACCATAAGCGGAAATTAACCGCTCAAACAATGATCGGCCAGAATAGCACGTCAGCTTCTGGAATCTGAGCGCTGACTTTTATACTTGGTTTTCGAAACGGAGAATACAATGATTAAAGTAGATCTATCTGATTTTTATGCCGAAACAGAAAGTATCGAAACGCGCGCTTATGAACATGCACTAGATATTGAGTTTATTGTTCATCGTGAAATGAAACATTTGGGATTGAGCAAAAGTAAGCTGGCAAATCGTATGGGCATAAGCCTTCAGTCGCTTTCTAAGCTCTTGAATTCTCAACCTAATATGACATTGAAGACGATTGCAAAGTTCGAACTTGCTCTGGGCATTAAGATCGTTCCGCAGGTTATCGTCAGTTATTCCAAAGAACTGCCGTTTCTTTCATCTAATGATTCCGTGCGAGAGCAATGTCCATCGCCTGGCATTCTCCCTGCAGAGCTGTCAGCAGATTGCGATGTGCCTTTTCAGAGCGAATAGTAGCCTCTCAATGAGACTGGGTCGGACGAGTTGCCACTCCCACATTCCCTAAAAAGTTCTTAAAACAGCCTTAAAGGCGCTCCAGCTCGCGTTGACAGCGTAAAATAGACATGTTTGACTATGACAAAAGTGGATTTTAGGGGAGGGGTGCGCCATGGAAGTGCTGGTTGTTGGCAACACCGCATATGTTGACGATGACTTTTGTGCTAAGGCGTTCCCCGAGGACCATGTGCAGGTCGTAGCCGCGCAGGACACGCGCCGCGACGAGTCGTCGCCCCATGCTTCGTGGAAAGAGCTGCTCCAGCACTTGGAGCAGGCCTATGAGTTCGACCGCGTGGTCTACCTATCCAATTACCTTACCCCGCATACCGATACCGTGGGCGATATCGAGCTGCTGCGCTCGGTCTTTCGTGCGTGCGCGGGTCGCCGGATCCAGCTGTTGTATATAGCAGGTCCCGCAGGTGCCGAGGGTGCCGCCGATGCCGCGGGGCGAACGGGTAAGGGAATAATCGCCCGCGCGGCAAACGACCTGTGCCGCTGCTACGCTGCTCGCGAGGGCGTTCAAACCAAGATCCTGCGCGTGCCGTTCCTGTATACCGCGTCTGCCGCGCTGGAGGACCCGTTTTTGGTGCCGCTGTTCGACGCGTGCTCAACCGGATCGGTCGCTCTGCAGGGCGCGCAGGATGCGGCGTTTCCCCTGCTATGTGCCGAGGAGCTTGCGGTGCTGGTACGCCGTATCTTCGACAGCTGGGATGGTAACTTTGAGACGCTCGACGTAGCCGATACCTTCCATCATACGGCGGGTGAGGTGGGCGACGCCCTCAAGGCGCTGTTCTCCGGCCTTGCCGTTGCCTATGGCGATTCTGCCGGCTACGCCCTGCCCGTCAGCGACGTCGTTCGCGTGCGCTATGGCTGGTTTCAGCGCTACGACTTGCAGCGCGATCTCTCGACCATTCAAGCTCGCTGGGGCGCTGGACGCATCAAAAAGATCAACCCGCTGCGTGCCGCCATCGACCGCATCCAGATGCGCTCGCTGCCCATCAAATGCCTGGAGACGGGCCTTGCCTGGGCGCTCTTTGAGCTGCTGGAGCATCTGTTCTCCCAATCGGCCCAGCTCAACGTGCTCGATTATCGCCTGCTCTACGTGGTGCTGATCGGCACGCTGTATGGCTTGGACTTTGGCCTGGTTGCGGCGCTGCTGGCATCGGTGGGTTTGGCCGCGAGTTACTTTACTCAGTACGGCTATACCTTCCAGGGCCTGTTCTACGAGCCGTCCAACTGGCTGCCGTTTATTGCGTACTTTGTGGTGGGTGCCGTGTGCGGCTATGTGCAGCTGCGCAACAGCGAAGCCATTAGGGCGGAGCGCGATCAAAACGAGCTCGTGCGCAACCGCAATACGTTCCTTACGCAGCTCTACCACGACGCGATCGAGGACAAGCGCGCGTACAGGCGCCAGATCGTGGGTCGCCACGACAGCTTTGGCAAGATCTTTGCCGTGACGCAGGAGCTCGACGTGCTCAACCCACGCGACATCTATCGCAAGTGCTGCGAGCTTCTGGGCGAGATCCTCGAGAACGATTCGGTGGCGATCTACCATGTTTCGGGTGGGGCATTTGCACGCCTGGTGGCAGCAAGTCCCGCGATTGCCGAAGATGCCGCACGCTCGCTCACGCTTGAGCAGCTGGCACCTCTTTTGGGCGACGGGGGTCGTTCGAACCTGTGGGTGAACCGCGAACTGACGCCGGGACTTCCCATGTTTGGATACACGATCGAGCGCGACGGGGCACCCGCCGTGTTGATCTTTGTGCGTAGTGCGGCCGAAAACCAAATGACCCTCTATTATCAAAACCTGTTCCGCATCTTGTGCGGGCTGGTCGAAAGCGCGCTGGGCCGTGCTTTTGACTATGAGGCGGTGGCGCAGGATAAACGCTGCGTTGACGGCACTTGCGTGCTCAAGCAGGCTGCCTTTGGCCAAGAGCTCGCGGCGGAGCAAGCGCTGGCAGATAGCAAGATGGGGAGTTTTTTGCTCCTGCGCGTGGTACCGGGCGTGGAGCCTGTCGGCGAGCTGGTGGGCGCAATTGGGTCGGCAATCCGCGAGAGCGACGCGGCGGGCTTGGTCGACGGCGACGTGCTCTACCTGCTTATGCGCCAGGCAAAGGCGTGCGATCTGCCCATTATCCGCGAGCGCCTGAGCGCAAAGCAGATTGTGGTGGAGCCCGTCGACGGCGAGGACATCGTGGCGTTGCTGCAGCACATCTCTTACACCGGTGACGGTGAGGGGGGTGCCGCTTGATCTCGCTTGTCGTTGCTGCCGTCTTGCTGCTGATTCATGCGCTGGTTTGCCTGATGCTGTGGACGCTCATGAAGTTGGGCCTGCTGCCGGTGCGCGGGCACATGCTGGCTGTGATAGTGCTGGTGCCGCTGTGGGGCCCGTTGCTGGTGGTTCTGCTATCGGTCCGCAGCGCGGTGTTTGGCGAGGGCCTGAAAGAGTCTGCGCTGGAGTCGCTGCGCTTTAACGACGACCTGCATCGCAGCATCCTGGTTCACGACCGTGACGCCGATGCGGGCGTGGTCCCGCTCGAGGAGGCGCTTATCGTCAACGACCCGGCATACCGGCGCCGCCTAATGCTCTCCATGCTCACCGAGGAGCCCGACGCGTACCTGGCGCAGCTGCAGGCGGCTAAGCTTAACGACGACGTTGAGGTGGCGCACTATGCCGCGACGGCGGTGGCGCAGATTTCCAAGGAGTCCGACCTTAAACTGCAGCAGCTGGAGCGTGCCTTCAAGACGGTCCCGAGCGCGCAAAACCTCAACGAATACTGCGATTTTCTTGGTGAATATTTGGGCTCGGGCTTGGCCGAGGGGCGCGTTGCTCAGATTCAGCGCCAACAGTACGCGCGCCTGCTTGCGCGTCGCTGCGAGCGCGAGGATACCCTTGAGCTGCGCATTCGATACGCGACGGCGCTGACCGATGTCGGACAGATCGACGAGGCGCAGGCCGTGACCAACCAGCTGGTGCTCGACGTGCCCGAGGAGCAGGAGGTTTGGATGCTTTGCCTGCGCCTGGCCGTGACGCGCCGCGACGGTGACGAGGTCCATCGTGTGATCGATGCGATTGACAAGCAACATGTGTATTTGAGCGCCGACAACCGCGAGCAGCTGGCGTTTTGGCGCGACGGGTAGGAGGCCCGATGAGCGTGGCGCAACATATCCGCGACCGTGCAGGCCGCTTTCGTTGGATGGGACTCCTCGTGGTGTGGACGGTCTTTATTGCCATGGCCGCCGTGCTGCTGGTGGAGCGTGCCGGCGTGCAGTACAGTGCGGGCCAGCATAAGCTGGGGATGCTTGCTGCCAACGATGCGGTGCCGGCCTCCTCGGCAATCTTTGGCCAAAAGCCCACGTGCCTGGTCATTACCGACTCGGACCAAGATAGCGTCGACGACGTTAAAGACCAGTTCGACCAGATTTTGCTGGACATGAAGATCGCCCATCGCGATGTTGATATTGCCACCGACGGTGCGGACGCGATCCCATCGCTCACGTCGTTTGATCGCGTGATTGTGCTTATGCCCTCGCTTGACAGACTGGGTGCGCATCTGACCGATCTGATGAGTTGGGTGAGTGCGGGCGGCTCACTCATGCTGGGCATGACGCCAGATAACTCGAACTATCTGCAGGCTATTGCTTCCAAGCTTGGAATCGAATCGGCCGGATATGACTATGCGACAGCCGAAAGTATCGTTCCGAGCGAGGACTTTATGTTGGGCGGAGGAGAGCGCTACGAGTTCTCGGTTCCCTTCTATTCTTCGCTTTCGGTTTCATTGCGCGAAACGGCGCACGTATGGGCAAAGACCGGTGACGCGGGCACGCCGCTCATTTGGTCTAACGATTGCGGCAGTGGTCACACCGTGGTGTGCAACATTGGCATCTACGACAAGGTCATGCGTGGGTTCTATGCTTCGGCCATAAGCTTGCTGGGCGATGCCACGGCCTATCCGGTCATCAACAGCGCCGTGTTCTATTTGGACGACTTTCCTAGCCCCGTGCCCTCGGGCGATGGTACTTATATCAAGCGTGACTATGGCCTTTCCATTGCCGATTTTTACACCAAGGTCTGGTGGCCCGATCTGCAAAAGCTCGCGCAAAAATACGGCATTCGCTATACCGGCGTGATGATCGAAAACTACGAGGACGCGGTCAACCAGACCGAGCCCGCGCGCCAACCCGATACCACGCAGTTCCGCTATTTTGGCGGCATGCTGCTGCAGATGGGCGGAGAGCTGGGCTTTCACGGCTACAACCATCAGCCTCTGGCGCTCTGGGATACCGACTATGGCACGCTGTATGACTACAAGACCTGGAAGAACAAGGAAACGCTCGTCGCATCGCTCAACGAGCTTATCGCCTTCCAAGATGAGGTGCTGCCCAACGCGCACGGCTCGGTTTACGTGCCGCCGTCAAATATCCTTTCGGCCCGTGCACGCAAGCTTATCGGCACCGACGTTCCGCGCATTAAGACTATTGCCAGTACGTACTTTGAGGACGGTTCCGACCTGCCCTACGTGCAGGAGTTTGGCGTGGCGAGCGATGGCATTGTGGAGCAGCCACGTATTGTCTCGGGCGGCATGGTCGACGATTCCTATATGCGCCTGGCAGCCGTGTCCGAGCTCAACATGCACTACGTGAGCACGCACTTTATGCACCCGGACGACCTTTTGGACCCCGATCGCGGAGCCAAGGAGGGCTGGGAGGTCTACAAGGGCGGCCTGGTCGACTACCTGGAGTGGCTTACCAAATCCGCGCCCGACCTGCGGCACCAGACGGCGTCGGAGTGCTCCGGTGCTATCCAGCGCTTTTCGTCGGTGACGGTGGGCGTGGATACCAGCGCGGACGTCTGGACGCTTAGTCTGGGCAATTTCCACGACGAGGCGTGGCTCATGTTCCGCGCCAACAATGGCGAGCCGGGTACAGTCACGGGTGGCGAACTGACGCACCTTACGGGCAATCTGTATCTGCTCAAGGCAAATGATAAGACCGTGACGATCGAGCGCAAGGAGGGTGGCGATAAATGAGAATCTGCTTGGTACTCGAGGGTTGCTACCCCTATGTGCACGGCGGCGTATCTACCTGGATGCATGGCTATATCCAGGCCATGCCCGAGCACGAGTTTGTGCTGTGGGTGATTGGCGCGCATGCTGCCGACCGCGGCAAATTTGTCTACGAGCTGCCCAGCAACGTGGTCGAGGTGCACGAGGTGTTCCTGGACGATGCCCTGCGGCTTTCGGGCGAGCAACATGAAGCCAGTTTTAACGACCGCGAGCGCGAGGCGCTACGCCGCCTGGTGTCGCTCTCCAATCCGGACTGGGACGTGTTATTTGATATCTTCCACCGCCGTCGCGTGCATCCGCTCTCGTTTTTGCAGAGCCGCACGTTTATGGATATCTTTCGCGACGTGTGCCTGGCCGAGTATCCCTATACGCCCTTTGCCGATGCATTCCACACCATGCGCTCCATGTTGCTGCCCGTGCTCTACCTGTTGGGCAGCGAGGTACCGGTGGCCGATGTGTACCATGCCATCTCGACCGGCTACGGTGGCCTGCTCGCCTGCCTGGGCTCAAGCGTTCACCATGCGCCGGTGCTGCTGACCGAGCATGGCATCTATACCCGCGAGCGCGAGGAAGAGATCATTCGCGCCGATTGGGTGGTGCCGTCGTTTAAGGACCGCTGGATTCGCTTTTTCTACCTGCTTTCTGAGGAGATCTACCGCCGCGCCTTCCGCGTGACCAGTTTGTTCCATAACGCCCGCAAGACGCAGATCGATATGGGCTGCGATGCGGGTAAATGCCTAGTCATCCCCAACGGCATCCAGTTCGACCGCTTTGAGGATATTCCCTTAAAGCAAGATGACGGCTGGGTGGACATTGGCGCGGTGGTGCGCCTGGCGCCCATCAAGGATGTCAAGACCATGATTTATGCCTTCTTTGAGCTGCACGAGCGCCTGCCCAAGGTGCGCCTGCACATCATGGGCGGCGTGGACGACGAGGAGTACGGCGCCGAGTGCCACGCGCTGGTCGAAACCCTGGGCGTGCGCGACCTGATCTTTACCGGCCGCGTCAACGTGGTCGAGTACATGGAAAAGCTCGACTTTACCATTTTGACGAGCATCTCCGAGGGCCAGCCGCTCAGCGTGCTGGAGTCGCTTGCCGCGCGCCGTCCCTGCGTGACGACCGAGGTGGGCTGCTGCCGCGAGCTGCTCGAAGGCGCACCGGGCGATGATTTTGGCGTGGCGGGTTTTGTGACGCCGCCTATGTATCGCAAGGGCTTGGCCGATGCCATGGAACGCATGTGCACAAGCCGCGCTCGTCGCATTGAGATGGGGGAGCGCGGCCAGCGTCGCGTTGCCACGTACTTCTTGCACGAGCAGATGCTCGCCAACTATCGCGCGCTGTACGACGAGACGGCGCAAGCGTTTGACCTGCCCAGAGAGGGGGAGTAGCCGGTGGCCGGAATCGGTTTTGAGCTCAAGCGCCTGTTTAGGCGCAAGGGTCTGTTTGCCACGATGCGCGCCTATGGCTACGCTGGCATTGTGTGCACGGGCCCCATGCTGCTGGGCGTGCTGCTCCAGGTGGGTATCTTGGTGCTGTGCGGTCTGTGGGGTGTGGGCCGTGCCAACCAAGATCTGCTGGTGTGCATGGTGACCTATACGCTGCTGGCGTCGCTCACGCTCACGAGTTTTTTCTCTATGCCGGTCACGCGCTTTTTGGCCGACATGCTTTTTGCCGAGCGCGAGGATGAGATTCTGCCTTCGTTTTGGGGCTCCAATGCTGTCATGCTCGTTGCGGGCACGGTGCTCTACGGCGTCTTTTTGCTGTTCTCGGGTGCCACGCTGCTGCAGGGGCTGCTGTGCCTGTGGCTGTTCAACATTATGATCGTCAACTGGAACGGCATGAGTTACCTCACGGCCATCAAGGACTACCGCGGCATCCTGTGCAGCTTTGCGGCTGCCATTGGCGTGGCGTGCCTGTGCGCCCTGGCCGCGCTGGCGCTGGGACTGCCGCCGGTCGAGGGCCTGTTGGCGTCAATTGCTCTGGGCTACGGCGTCATGCTCGCCTGGGACGTGGTGCTGCTGTACCGGTATTTTCCTCAGAGCGACCGCAGCCCCTGGCCCTTTTTGCGGTGGCTCGATCAGTTTATGCCGCTGGCGCTCACGGGCCTGTTAACCAATCTGGGACTCTTTGCGCACCTGGTGATTATTTGGGCCGGTCCCATTGGCGTGCAGGTCAAGGGCTTGTTTTATGGTGCGCCCTACTACGATGTGCCGGCGCTCATCGCGTTTTTGACGATCCTGGTCACGACCGTCAACTTTGTGGTCTCGATCGAGGTCAACTTCTATCCGCGCTACCGTGACTACTACAGCCTGTTCAATGACGGCGGCGTGGTAGGCGATATTGTGGTGGCCGAGGAGGAGATGCTCTCCACGCTCAACAGCGAACTGCGCTTTTGTGCGCTCAAGCAGCTGTTTGTGACCGCGGCGGTCATTTCGCTCGAGACCACGGTGCTGTCGGCCCTGCCGTTGGGCTTTAACAACCTTATGCACGGGTATTTTCGCACGCTGTGCGTGGGCTATGGCCTGTATGCCGTGGGCAATACGGTGATGCTTATCTTGCTGTACTTTACCGACTATAAGGGGGCCGTGCTGGCTTCGGGCCTGTTTGCCGGTGTGGCCGGGCTGGCGACTGCCGTTTCGTTGCTTTTGCCGCAGCAGTTTTACGGCTTTGGCTTTTTGTTGGGTGCGGCGGTGTTTTTTATCGTGGCGCTGCTGCGGCTCGATACCTATACCGCCAACTTGCCGTATCGTATCCTGAGCCAGCAGCCCATTGTGGCGACCGACAAGACGGGCTGGTTTACCGAACTTGGCCGGGTGCTCGACCGTGTTGAGCAATGCTACGAGGACAAGCGCGCGGGCGGTGAGCCGCGCAGTGCGTTTGAACGTATGGTGGTTCGCCTGTACCAAAAGCATTGGGGAGGTTCTGATGACCGATAGGATGATGTCTCGCCGTCGCCTGCTTGAGGCGGCTGCCGGAGCGCTGTTGCTTTCGGGCTGCTCGGTGCAGGAAGACTCCTCGACCAAAAAGGTCAAAAAGCAGGACAAGATTAAAAAGACCGAGGCCTCCGACCAGGCCAAGCACCTGCGCGACAAGGACGAGCTCTACGAGGTCTACGATGACTCGGGTATTGTGACCATGTACCTGACGGTTTCGCGCGGTAACAGGTCTGAGAACACCGACCACAGCTGGGCCGAGATCAACACGTACTCGGTGTATGACTATGCCGACATGGGCGTGACGCGCTATCAGGTTATGGGCCTGCTGCAGCCGGGCGACGAAGACGGCCCGGTGGCCGGCGAGGTTGGCTATGGCGAGGAAGCGCCCAATGCTACCGTGCAGGTGCGCGGCCAGACGTCGAGCATGAACTCGCAAAAGAATTACAAGGTGGAGCTCAAAAAGGGCAAGGGTACCTGGCGCCAACAGCGCGCGATTGCGCTCAACAAGCACATGGGCGAGGGTATGCGTTTTCGCAACAAGATGGCCTACGACCTTATCTGCGGAATCCCCCAGATGATGGGCCTGCGCACGCAGTTTGTGCATCTGTGGGTGTGCGACCAGACCGAAAAGACCAACGACACCTTTGAGGACTACGGCCTGTTTACACAGGTGGAGCAGCTCAACAAGACGGCGCTTAAGGCACATGGCCTGGATAAGAACGGGCATCTGTACAAGGTGAACAACTTCGATTTCCATCGCTACGAGGACATCATTAAGCTCGCCGACGATCCCGACTACAACCAGGCAAACTTTGAGGGCATGCTCGAGATTAAGGGCGATTCGGACCACACCAAGCTCATCGAGATGCTCGATGCGCTCAACGACGAATCGCAAAAGATCGATAACGTGCTCGACACCTACTTTGATACCGAGAATTTGGTCTATTGGCTGGCGTTTCAGATCCTGACGGGCAACTGCGATACGCAAAACCGTAACTGCTATCTGTACAGCCCGCTCAACTCAAATACCTGGTACTTTCTAGATTGGGATAACGACGGCATGCTGCGTAAGCTGGAGCTTTCTCTTACCGGGTTTTCGGACTACGCGAGCTGGGAGCGCGGTGCAAGCAACTACTGGGGCAACGTGTTGTTTAACCGCGCGTTGCGCAGTAAGTCGTTCCGCAGCGAACTCGACCGTGCCGTCAAGGACTTGCGCTCGTATTTGACCGAGACTCGCCTGACCAAGATGATCAAGCACTACCGCGAGGTGACCGAATCCCTGGTCTTTGCTTCGCCCGATATCGATCATCTGCCTGTCACCAAGGACCAATACGAGCAGATCGCCGCGGCGATTCCCTCCGAGATCGAGGAGAACTACAAGAGCTTTCGCGAGAGTTTTAAAAAGCCCATGCCGTTCTACATCGGCGTGCCGCAGATCGATAACGGTAAGCTGCGTATTAACTGGGATGCGTCCTACGACTTTGAGGCGCGCGACATTCGCTACACCGTAGAGCTTGCGCGCGACTATGCCATAAGCGACGTGGTCTTTAAGGCCGAGGACGTGCTGCTTCCCGAGGTGACCTGCGATGCCCCCGATACCGGTCAGTACTTTGTGCGCGTGCGTGCCACCAACTCCGACGGCTATACGCAAGATGCGTTTGACTACTATGTGACCGACGGCGGCAAGCAGTACGGCATGAAGTGTTTTTACGTGCAGGACGGCGGTAAGGTCGTGGAGGACACGTATGAGGAGGGCTAGCGCGCTGCTCGAGCGCCTGGCGGCACCTCCCGCGCGTACCACGCAGGAGCGTTACCGCCACGAGCTCAAGTACCTCATCAACGAGGGCGAGCACGCTGCGCTGGCCTGCCGCATGGCGCCGGTCTTTAAGCTGGACAAGCATGCGCGGGCGGGCGGTTACACCATTCGCAGCCTGTACTTTGACGACTACTGCAACTCGGCCTACGAGGAAAAAGACGCTGGCATTCTTATGCGCAAAAAGTATCGCGTGCGCATCTATAACGGCAGCGACAAGGTGATTAAGCTCGAGCGCAAAAAGAAGTACGGCAGCTGGATTTACAAGGAGGATGCGCCACTTACGCGCGGCGAGTTTGAGCAGATTCTGGCTGGCGACTACGACTTTTTGCTGAGAAGCTCCTATCCGCTCTGTCGCGAGTTCTACATCGAGTGCATTTGCAACGTGATGCGCCCGCGGACCATCGTGGACTACGAGCGCGAGCCGTGGGTGATGGATGAGGGCACCGTGCGCATTACGTTTGACATGAACGTGCGTGCCGCGGTGGGAAGCTTCGATATCTTTGACGCGACGCTGCCCGCGCTGCCGGTCCTGGAGCCCGGCAAGCTGGTGATGGAGGTCAAGTTTACGGAGTTTTGCCCGCAGCTGGTGCGTGATATGGTGCCGCCGGGAGCGGCCGAGCTTACGGCGGTCTCCAAGTACTGCCTGTGTTACGAAAAGACAGCCTACCTGCGCGGATTTAATTACTGTGAATCGGATTTTGAGAACCGAGGGGATATTTAGACCATGAGCACCAGGGACTTTTTTAAGAACTCCGTTTTAGAGGCGTTTGGCCAGGTCGACCCTGCCAAGATTGGCCTTTCGCTGCTCGTGGCGCTCGCCATGGGCATCCTGATCAATTACGTGTACAAGCGCTTTTTTACCGGCGTGGTGTATTCGCGCAGCTTTGCCGTAACACTCGTGGGCATGTGCGTGCTTACCTGCATGGTCACGCTCGCGATCTCGACCAACGTGGTCATCTCGCTCGGTATGGTCGGTGCTCTGTCTATCGTCCGCTACCGTACGGCGGTCAAAGACCCTCTCGACCTGCTGTATTTGTTTTGGGCCATTACCACGGGCATTACGGCCGGCGCCGGCATGTACGCGCTCGTGGGGCTCACGGCGGTGGTGATCGTGGTGATGATCGCCGGCTTTGCGAGCCACCAGGACAAGGCGCGCGTGTACATGATGGTCATCCATTACACGGGCCAGACCACCGGCGACGATATCGTGCGCGCGTTTGGGCGTACCAAGTTCACCGTCAAGTCAAAGACCATGCGCGGCGACAAGGTCGAGATGGCCGTCGAGGTGTTCTCGGACGGTGTGGATATGCCCTATGCCGATGCCATCCGCGCGCTCGACGGCGTTGAAGACCTGACGTTGATCCAATACAACGGCGAATATCACGGCTAACTATGTTCCGGCGTTTTAACAAACGCCGGACCGCTCGACGCTTCGCGGGCATCTGCCGGACGATCTGCCGCTCAAACCGTCGCTCGCGTACATAAAGTACGCTTCGCTCCTCTTTCGTGGCACCTCGCCACGGCAGCTGCCCGCTCGCTGACGTTTGCTCGACCTGGATGGGCGAGTTGATTCATTGAGCGCGTTCGCGGGTATTATGGTGAAAGCGATTTCAATGACAGGGGTGCTCGTGGTTAAGATGAAAGATGTGGCCGAGCTGGCCGGCGTTTCGAGCGCCGCCGTCTCGCGCTACCTCAACGGTGGATATATCTCGGCGGACAAGGCCGAGCGCATTAAGCAGGCAATCGAGCTGACCGGATACGTGCGATCCAGCCAGGCTCGCGCGCTGCGCACCGGTTCCACCAAGCTCATCGGCGTCATCGTACCTAAGATCAACTCGGAATCCGTGAGCCGCATTACCGCCGGCATTGGTCAGGTGCTCGGTCGCCGTGGCTACCAGATGCTGCTTGCCAACACCGACAACGCGGCCGATCGTGAGCTCGAATACCTCGATTTATTCCAAAATCATCCGGTTGATGGCATTGTGCTGGTGGCAACCATGATCACTGACGAGCACCGTCGGGCGATTGACTCGTGCCGCGTGCCCATTGTGCTGATCGGTCAGCATGTCGAGGGCGCGGCGTGTGTCTATCACGACGATTACGAGGCTGCCTTTGAGCTGGGCCGTGCGCTTGCGGGTCGCGTGGACGGCAAGATCGCCTACATTGGAGTTTCCGAAGAGGACCGCGCGGCCGGTTTCGACCGTCGTCGCGGTTTTGAGGCCGGCTTGCGCGCCGCGGGTAACCCGCTCGATGCCGCCTTGATTCGCCTGGGCTCGTTTACGCTCGACTCAGGCTATGGTGCAGCACGTGAACTGCTTTCCGTCGCTCCCGATGTTTCGTTTATCGCCTGCGCGACCGACACCATGGCGGCCGGCGCGCTGCGTGCCATCGATGAGGTTCGCGGCATGGGCGAGGGTATACACCGCGTGAGTGGTTTTGGCGACAACGCGTTTTTGCGCGCGCTGACGGGCGGCATTCCCACCGTGCATTACGGCTACCTGACCAGTGGCGTCGAGGCGACCAATATGTTGCTCAACACGCTCGATGGCGTGGAGGGGGAGAGCGGTCTCAAGACGCTCAAGCTCGGCCATCAGCTTATGAATGTCTAGACCCTGAGCACATCTGCCCGCCTCTGAGTCGCCTGTTTTTGCCTTATAACTACCTTTCGCCGGCTTTTTCCTACCGTTCATCCTACTATGAAAACGATTACAGACATATGAAACTGAAAACGATTACAGTGTAAGTGTCAAAGATGGCCGGGTGCAAATGCGCCCGTTGGAGGAAAGGGAAGTCATGGACTACCGCAAATCAGCCCAAGAGGTGCTCGACAACATCGGTGGCGCCGGCAACGTTGTTTCGGCCGCACACTGCGCCACGCGTCTGCGCCTGGTGATTGCCGATAACGCCAAGGTCGACAAGGAGGTCCTCGAGAATATCGACGGCGCCAAGGGCGTCTTTGAGGCCCAGGGCCAGCTCCAGATTATTTTTGGCACTGGCACCGTCAACAAGGTCTACGACGAGTTCATTGCGCTCAGTGGCGTCGAGGCTGCCACCAAGGCCGAGGTCAAGGAGGCCGCGGCACAGCAGCAGAACATCTTTATGCGTGCCATTAAGGTGCTCGGCGACGTCTTTGTTCCCATCATCCCCGCCATCGTGGCTTCGGGCCTGCTGCTGGGCATTATGAGCGCCCTCAACTTTATGGCCTCTAACGGCTTTATCGCGCTCGATACCAATAACTTTATCTACAAGATCGCCGACCTGGTTTCGGGCACGTCCTTTGGCATTCTGCAAATCCTGATCGGCTACTCCGCCGCTAAGGCCTTTGGCGCCAACCCGTATCTGGGCGCCGTCGTCGGTGGTGCATTCATCAACTCCTCGCTGCAGAGCGCCTATACGGTTGCCTCCGAGGGCGTGCAGACCATGGTCAACGTCATCCCCGGCGTGTACAGCTTTGAGTGGGTCGGCTATCAGGGCCATGTGATCCCCATCGTTATCGCTTGTGCCATTCTGGCCTTCCTCGAGAAGCGCCTGCACAAGATCGTTCCCGAGATGTTCGACCTCTTTGTGACCCCGCTCGTTTCGGTGTTCGTGACCGTGCTCGTGACGCTCGTTGCCGTCGGCCCCATCTTCGTGTGGGCCGAGAACGCCATCCTCGGTCTGATCCAGGCCCTGCTGACCCTGCCCTTCGGCATCGGTTCCTTTATCGTCGGCCTGTTCTATGCTCCCACGGTCGTTACCGGTATCCACCAGATGTACACCGCCATCGACCTGGGCCAGCTCGCCCAGTATGGCGTGACCTACTGGCTGCCCATCGCCAGCGCTGCCAATATCGCCCAGGGTGGCGCCGCACTTGCCGTTGCCTTTAAGACCCGCGATGCCAAGATCAAGGGCCTGGCGCTTCCTTCGGCTCTGTCCGCCTTCATGGGCATTACCGAGCCTGCCATCTTTGGTGTGAACCTGCGCTTCTTTAAGCCCTTCATCGCCGGCTGCATCGGCGGCGGTTGCGGTGCCCTGGTCTGCGCGCTCACCTCGCTTGCCGCCTCCGGCACGGGCGTTACGGGTATCTTCGGTATCCTGCTGTGCCTGGCCCAGCCCGTGCAGTACGCGATCATGTTTGCGGTCGCCGCGGTCGTGTCCTTTGCCGTCTCGTTTGTCCTGTACAAGGACGAGCCCAAGGCTTCCGAGCAGGCCTAAGAGCTTTTGATTGAGGGGATGCCCGCGGGTTGTATGCTCACGGGCGTTTCCCGTATCTGGTGCCGTTCTCTGGCGCCTTGTTACTTTCGATCCGTTAGGACTTTGATATGTCTAATGCACTTGGTCGCGACCTTGCAAAGCTGGTTGCCGCTGTTGACGCTGCCGCCTCTGAGTGCGGTCATGGCGCGTATGGCCAGCATTTCCACATTATGCCGCCGGCGGGTTGGCTCAATGACCCCAACGGTCTTTGCCAGGCAGATGGCGTGTTCCATGCCTATTTTCAATATGCGCCGTTTGATGTTGAGGGTGGCGTTAAGGCCTGGGGCCATGCGACGAGTCGCGATCTTATGACGTGGAACTACGTTGGCGCCCCGCTGCTGCCCGACGAGCCGTTCGATTGCCATGGCGTGTATTCGGGCTCCGCGCTTGCCGAGGACGGCCGCATTCGCGTACTGTACACAGGCAACGTTAAACTCTCCGATGCAGACGGCACGTACGACTACGTCAATACCGGCCGCCGCGCCGATACTGTTTATGTCGAGAGCGTTGATGGCCTTGCCGGTCGGGAGTTCAGCCAAAAGCGTGTGGTGCTGGCGTCCGAGGATTATCCCGAGGATTTGACCTGCCATGTGCGCGATCCCAAGGTGTGGCGCGATGATAATGGGCGTTACCACATGGTGCTGGGCGCGCGTCGTCGCGTGGATGGGCCGCATGTCGATAGTCGATTTTGCGCGATGCACGGCGAGGGTGCCGGGCGCGATGTGGGCGAGATCCTGGTGTATGGCTCGGCCGATATGCTGAGTTGGGAGCTCGAGAGCCGCGTGTCTACCCCCGAGCGCTTTGGCTTTATGTGGGAGTGCCCGGGGTATCTGGAGCTTGAGGCGGATGGCGGCGTGCCGGCAAGGTTTCTGTCTTTCTCTCCCCAGGGGCTCGAGGGCGGTCGTTGGGACCGCGGCAATGTGTATGCAGCGGGCTACATGCCCGTTACGGGTAACATTACGGGTGGCAAGGACGCTTATGAGCTGGGCGAGTTCCGCCTGTGGGACGCCGGCTTTGACTTCTATGCTCCGCAGGAGTTCACGGCCGAGGATGGTCGCCACATTCTGATTGGCTGGATGGGCATGCCCGATGAGCCGACCTATGACAATGCGCCCACCGTGGCGTGTGGCTGGCAGCACTGCATGACAGTGCCGCGTGAGCTTACAGCCGGTGCCGGCGGCGTGGTGCTGCAGCAGCCGGTGCGCGAGATCGAGCACCATTATGCCTCGGTGCGTATGGGGGAGGGTTCGTTGGAGGTTGCCGGCGACACCTGCTTTGACGTTGTTGTCGACGGTGTCGACGGCGCATTTACCGCAATCGTTGATGGCGAGCTGAAGCTGGCGTTTGTGCCCGCCGAGGGCGAGCTGCCCTCGCGCTTTGAGATGCGATTTACCGATGAGGGCCGCGCTTCTGCCGGCTGCGGTCGTACCGTGCGCTGGGAGCCCGTCGATGAGGTGCGCAACGTGCGTATTGTTGGCGACGTCTCGTCGGTCGAGGTGTTTGTGAATGATGGCGCGCTCGTGTTTTCGACGCGCATCTATCCCGAGGCCTATGGCGTGACCGTTGACGCTCCGGGTGCGAGCGTGAACTATCACACGCTCAACATCTAGGCGATTCGTCGCATATCGGCGCTATACTGCAGCCGTTGCCCACGATGCGGGGAACACCCGCATCGTGGGTTTTTGTTTATGAAGGGACGGTGCCGCGTGGACGTGCAACAGCTAGAAGAGGCTTGGGCTTTGAGGGCCGGCGCGCGTGAGGCGCAGTTGCTTGCGGCCCCGCATGTGCCGGCAGGGCTGTCGCAGCTGGGGATTGTGCGTCCCGGTGACCGCCTGGTGGCCTTTGCGGACGACTTTGTCGATGCGTTTGCGAGCGGCTTTGATTGCTGCGATGTCGCGCTGGTGGGCTCGTCGTCCGCCGAGGCGTTTGCCGCTGCGTCCGAGGGCTTTGATGCTTCGTTTGATGCCGAGGGGCCGCACCTGTGGTGGTTCGTCAACTCCATCGGCGGGTTTGGTCTGCGTGTGCCCGATCTGCGTGCGCTGGGTCGGGCGGCGCGTGAGGCCCATGCGCTGCTGGTTGTTGACAACACCGTGGCGTCGGCTTTTGGCTGCGATCCGCTGCGGCTGGGTGCCGTGCTGTCGCTCGAGGCGCTCGACCGCGTGTGCGCCGGCAAGGCTCCGCGCAAGTTGGTTGCCGTATCGGTCGCGCGCTCGCAGCTCAAGCGCCATCGTGTGGATGCTGCTGCCGAGTGCGCGCATGCCCTGCTTGAGGGCTGTGGCTTGGCCAAGCTTGATATGCCTGCTGACGAGGCCGGTGTGCTGGAGCGCGGGCTGGACTCGCTCGATGTCCGCATGCAGGCGCATTTCGATCGCGCCCGTGCGCTGGCCGAGTATCTGGCCGCCAACGAGATGGTGCGCAACGTACGCTATCCCGGGCTGAGCTCGCATCCCGACCATGCTGTTGCAACGGGAATCCTCGAGCACGGCTTTGGCCCGGCAGTTGAATTTGATCTTATCGAGCGTAGTGCGGGCGAGCTGTTCGATGCTTTGTCCGGGGAGTTTCGCACATCGTCCGCCGGCGGCGCAACGACGCGCCTTTCGGCTCCACGCGGCAAGCAGGGGAGCACCATCCGCCTCTTCGCCGGCACCGACGACCCCTTGATCGTGGCCGCCACCCTAGATAATGCCCTCCGCAACTAGCTAAATCATCCTCGACTTCATAAGTTGCGGTGAAATAGGGATTGATTTACGGCTTTAACCGCATAAACAGTCCCTATTTCACCGCAACTTATGAGAAGGGGTTGTGTGGCTATAAGGCCCCGTCCCAAATTGGCTACTCTTTGATACTTGCAATGAGGGCGTTGGCTTTGGTGGCGATGACGTTGTTGATGTCGGCCTGCAGCTCCTCGTAGACCGCTATGGCACGCTCGCCGGCCGGCGTGAGCGTGGATCCGCGGGCGCCGTCGCGCTCGATGAGCTTGCAGCCCAGCTGGCCTTCGGCTTCGTTCACAATGCGCCAAGCCTTGGAATACGCCATGCCCATGCTCTTGGCGGCGCGGTTCAGCGAGTGCTCGCGGGCAATACCCTGCAGCAGCAAGACGCAGCCGTGGCCGAACACGCCCGGCAGATCCTTGTCGCACGCTTGAATGACCAACTTTGCCGTCGTCTTGTACTCCATGTGCTCCACGTCTCCCCGCTAAAGTGTTTGCTGGGCAAACGCAAAGCCTGCGTCAAACCCTCGTGTGCTCTTCTTAAAACATGCATTGTAGCAGTCAAAGTGCGTTAAGATACTTCCCCAGTATTGGGCGCCCAAGGTTGGGCTGGGTCCTACGAGGCCTGCAGCCGACCGGTCGCATGGAAAAAAGGAGAAACATGGCTACGTTCTTTCCCGGTGAGTCCCACACGTTTTCGGAGTATCTGCTGGTCCCTGGCTACTCGTCCTCGCAGTGCATCCCCAACAACGTCTCTCTTAAGACGCCGCTGACCCGCTTCAAGCGCGGTGAGAAGCCGGCAATCACCCTGAACATCCCCATGGTTTCCGCCATCATGCAGTCCGTCTCGGGCGTCGACATGGGTGTCGCGCTCGCTACCGAGGGTGGCCTGTCCTTCATTTACGGTTCCCAGAGCGCCGAGTCCGAGGCCGCTATGGTCAAGGCCGTCAAGGATCACAAGGCCGGCTTCGTTCAGTCCGATTCCACGCTGACCCCCGACATGACCATGGAGCAGGTCATCGAGCTCAAGGAGAAGACCGGTCACTCCACCATGCCGGTTACCGACGACGGCACTCCCAAGGGTAAGCTCCTGGGCATCGTCACCAGCCGTGACTATCGCCCCAGCCGCGATGACCACCAGACGAAGGTCTCCGAGTTCATGACCCCGCGTGAGCAGCTCATCGTGGGCGACAAGAACATCAGCCTTAAGGTTGCCAATGACGTCATCTGGGACAACAAACTCAACGCCCTGCCCATCGTCGACGATAACGATCACCTCATGGGCATTGTGTTCCGCAAGGACTACGACAGTCACAAGACCAACCCCAACGAGCTGCTCGATAACGACAAGCGCTACATGGTCGGCGCCGGTATCAACACCCGCGACTATGCCGAGCGCGTGCCGCTGCTCATCGAGGCCGGCGCCGATGTCCTGTGCATCGACTCTTCCGAGGGCTTCAGCGAGTGGCAGAAGCGCACCATCGAGTGGATCCGCGCCAACTACGGCGAGGACGTCAAGGTCGGTGCCGGCAACGTCGTCGACGCCGAGGGCTTCCGCTTCCTGGCCGACTGCGGTGCCGACTTCATCAAGGTTGGTATCGGCGGCGGCTCCATCTGCATCACCCGTGAGACCAAGGGCATCGGCCGTGGCCAGGCCACCGCGCTGATCGACGTCTGCCGCGCTCGCGACGAGTACTACGAGGAGACCGGCGTCTACGTGCCCGTGTGCTCCGACGGCGGTATCGTCTACGACTACCACATGACGCTCGCCCTTGCCATGGGTGCCGACTTTATGATGCTGGGCCGCTACTTCGCCCGCTTTGACGAGAGCCCGACCGAGCGCGTCAACGTCAACGGCCAGTACATGAAGGAGTACTGGGGCGAGGGTTCTGCGCGTGCCCGCAACTGGCAGCGCTACGACCTGGGCGGCGCCGCGAAGCTCAGCTTCGTCGAGGGCGTCGACTCCTACGTTCCCTACGCCGGTTCTCTTAAGGACGGCGTGGGCGGCACGCTCTACAAGGTCAAGTCCACGATGTGCAACTGCGGCGCCCTCTCGATCCCCGAGCTCCAGGAAAAGGCACGCCTAACGCTGGTCAGTTCCACCTCCATCGTCGAAGGCGGCGCCCACGACGTAGTCGTGAAGGATTCGCAGCAGTCTGTGTCTTATCGATAAGGTAAGAGCCTCATATAAAGGTTGAGTTTCAACCACGTTATTTAGATAAAGCGAGATGCCTGCAAGTCGCAGGCATCTCGCTTGTCGTATTTGCTATTATCAGTCGAGTCAACCTTAGGGTCGGGCGGCTTAGCTTTGTTCGCTACAAGTTCCGCACGCAAAGAAGAGCACTTAATGTGCTCTTCGTCTTGCGCAGGACTGTCCGCAGTAGCGAATAAAGCCAAGCCGACCGACCCCAGCTAAGATTAAAGGAGCTGATATGTGCGATTGCACAGATCATAAGGACGAGATCCCTGCCTACGACGCGCAGGCCATTGAGTCCAAGTGGATGAAGGCCTGGGAGGATTCCAACCTCTTTGCCGTCGACACCGACGACAGCAAGCCCAAAAAGTATGTGCTCGAGATGTTCCCGTATCCGTCGGGCGACCTGCACATGGGCCACGCGCGCAACTATACCATCGGCGATGCCATGGCCCGTCAGGCCCGCATGCGCGGCTACGACGTGTTGCACCCCATCGGCTTTGACGCCTTTGGCCTGCCTGCCGAGAACGCCGCCATCAAGCACAACACGCAGGCTGCCGCTTGGACGTATAAGAACATGGACCAGGCGCTCGCCACGATGAAGCGCATGGGCTTCTCCTACGATCTGGATCGCATGGTCAAGACCTGCAGTCCCGACTACTACCGCTGGGGTCAGTGGATCTTTGAGAAGCTGTGGGAAAAGGGCCTGGTCTACCGCAAGAAGAACCCGGTCAACTGGTGCCCCACCTGCAAGACCGTTCTGGCCAACGAGCAGGTTACCGAGGGCAAGTGCTGGCGTTGCGGCACCGAGCCCGAGAAGCGCGACCTTGAGCAGTGGTACTTCAAGATCACCGAGTACTCCCAGGAGCTGCTCGACGACCTGGAGAAGCTCCCCGGCTGGCCCGAGCGCGTCAAGCAGATGCAGGCCAACTGGATCGGTCGCTCCGAGGGCGCCGAGGTCGACTTTACCCTGTGCGACCAGGATGGCGAGCCCATCGAGGGCGATGAGGGCAAGATCACCGTCTTCACCACGCGTGCCGATACCCTTTTTGGCGTCTCCTTCTTTGTCCTGGCTCCCGAGTACGCCGGCCTGCATGAGCTCGTCGAGGGCACGGAGTACGAGGAGGCCGTCACTAAGATCGTCGAGGACTCCAAGCATATCTCTGCCGTCGAGCGTGCCCAGGGCACCCTCGAGAAGCACGGTGCCTTCACGGGCCGCTATGTGGTAAACCCCGTCAACGGCGAGAAGGTCCCCGTGTGGGTTGCCGATTATGTCGTTGCCGACTACGGTACCGGTGCCGTCATGGCCGTTCCCTGTGGCGACCAGCGCGACTTTGAGTTTGCCCGTAAGTACGACCTGCCGATCGTGCCGATCATCCTGGACGATGACGATCGTGCTGCCGTCGAGGCCAACGGCGAGACCATCGATACCTTCCATGCCGAGACCGTCGACTGGGATTGCGCTCACGCTGCCGAGGGCACGCTCGTCCAGTCCGGCAAGTACACCGGCATGCGCGGCGGTAAGCACTCCGAGGGCGAGGCTGCGATCGTGGCCGACCTCGAGGCCATGGGCTGCGGTCGTCGCAAGGTCGAGTTCCGTCTGCGCGACTGGCTCATCAGCCGCCAGCGCTATTGGGGCAACCCCATCCCGGCCATCCACTGCGAGCACTGCGGCATCGTGCCCGTGCCCGAGGATCAGCTGCCGGTGACGCTGCCCGAGAACCTGGACCTGGGCGCCGGCGAAACCCTTGCTGAGTGCAAGGAGTTCTACGAGACCACCTGCCCGGTCTGCGGCCGCCCGGCCAAGCGCGAGACCGATACCATGGACACCTTCACCTGCTCCAGCTGGTATTACCTGCGCTATACCGATCCGCACAACACCGAGCTGCCCTTCTCCCGTGAGGCTGCCGACCGTTGGATGCCCGTCGATAACTACATCGGCGGCATCGAGCACGCCATTCTGCACCTGCTCTACAGCCGCTTCTTTACCAAGGCACTGCGCGACCTGGGCCTGCTGAGCGTGGACGAGCCCTTCACCAACCTGCTGTGCCAGGGCATGGTCAAGGACGAGAACGGCGACACCATGTCCAAGTCCAAGGGCAATGTCGTGCCCCCGAGCTCGGTCATCGAGCCCTACGGTGCCGACACCATGCGTTTGGCGATCCTGTTTATCGCCCCGCCCGAGAAGGACTTCGACTGGGATCCCAAGGCCGTCGAGGGCGCCAACCGCTTTATCAAGCGCGCCTGGCGTATCGTTTGGCAGCTCGTCCAGTCCGGTGACGCCAACGTGGCCTTCGACAAGTCCGCGCTCGACGAGGTTGCGATGAAGCTCTATCGCGAGCGTCACCGCACCATCGCCAAGTGCACTGAGGACTTCGACCGCGGCCAGTTCAACACCGCGATCTCGGCCGTCATGGAGCTCGTCAACGCGGCGAGCGCCTATCTCAACGCCACTGAGGGTGCTGACCGCGACAAGGCTCTGTGCTACGGCGTGGCTAAGGATATCGTGAGCGTCCTTGCCCCTATCTGCCCGTTCTGGGCCGACGAGCTGTGGCACGAGGCACTCGGCTGCGAGGGCAACGCCTACACTGCCGCCTGGCCCGAGTTCGACCTGGCCGAGTCCATCGAGGACACGGTGCAGATCGTGGTCCAGGTGCTCGGCAAGGTCCGCGGCCGCGTCGACGTTGCCCGTGATGCCTCTAATGAGGATATGCAGGCTGCCGCCGAGGCCGCCGTCGCCAAGTGGCTCGAGGGCAAGACGGTCGTCAAGGCTATCTGCGTGCCCGGCAAGCTGGTCAACCTGGTGGTCAAGTAAGCACTGCGCGCTTAGCTGATGCATAAAAGACGAGGGGCGATCCGGTTGGGTCGTCCCTCGTCTTGTGTTTTACGCCCTACTTAGTCAGTGCGTCGTACCGTCTTCTATGGGATGTGTACCAGGTCCCTAAAGCAAACGTTGCCCGTTGCCTCTTCGAACATCCAAATGTTGAGGTAGATGTCGTTGAGGTCGTTGTTCACATCAAAGTTCGGATCGTCGAAGGTGCCCACAAAGGTGAGCATGGCGCGCGTTTCCTCTCCAGCGGCGACCGGTTGGCGCATGCGTACGTCGCGGACCACGCCGTTGACGTAGGCATAGGAGTCCACATCGCCAAACATCATGTCGACACCGGTGTTGTTGGTCACCGTAAAGACGAGCGCGGCGTCGCCGTAGCCATCCGTGTCCTTGCCCACGCAGGTAACATGGACGTTCTCGTCTGCCTCAAGGTCGATGGGGAGCTGTTCTTGGGAATCGGGACCCAGGCCCTGGGGATCGACGATGTCTTCGTTTATTTTGTCGAGGTTTTCCGATGGCGTCGTTATTTCGATGGCTTTTGTGCTGCCAGGGTTCGGTTCGCATGTTTCGGTTTTGCCATTCGCGTTGCCGCAGCCCAAGAGGGCCAACGAGCACGTTGCGATCGCGAGTGCAGTCATGCAGGGGGTGCCTAGACGTTTCATGGGTGCCTCCTTGCCGTAGAGGATTTGGAAAGGTTTGTCGTTGTGCGACTTGCTGGCTGGTTTGTTGCAGAATGTCCCTTAGCGTAAGTCTGATCGATAGGGGCTCGGGGAGGAATGCCCTTGGGGTCCGAACGGGCCTGTGGATTGGGACGCATGGCCCGTTTTGGGGCTGTTGAGGGTGCGCCGCATGGGGCTCCTCGGCCAATTGTCCTATTCTTGTGGAGAAGCTGTGCGCACGCTGACCTGCAGGTTCGTACTGTGCTTGCACGTTTCCGCAGCTATTGGTATAGTTTGCTTGCAAATGAAGTTGTAATTGAAAGAAGTGGGGTTTCGACCCCGCTTCTTTTTTGTATGGATGGAGGTGCCGCAATGGTCAAGACCAAGACCGAGCAGGCGATCATCGACGCGCTCGAGGCCGTTGCTCCCCAGCACGATGTCGACATCGTCGACGTTGAGCTCGTGGGTGCCACCAAGGCCCCCTGCGTGCGTGTGCGTATCGAGGGTGCCGAGGGTCAGAGCCTGTCGCTCAATGACGTCACGGCCAACACCAAATGGGTCGGCGATGTGATTGAGGAGCTCGACCCCATCTCTTCGAGCTATACGCTCGAGGTGTCGAGCCCGGGTATGGCGCGCCCGCTGCGCCGCCCGAGCGACTTTGCCCGCTTTGTGGGCGAGAACTGCGAGCTCACCTCCACCGCCACCGAGGGCCGTCGCAAGTATACCGGCAAGATTGCCGCCGCCACCGAGACGAACGTGACCCTCGAGCTCGAGGACGGCGAGTCCGTTACCCTCGATTTCTCTGATGTTAAAAAGTGCAAGTTGAAGCCCACCTATGACTTCAAGCCCGCGAAGGAAGGAAAGTAAGATGGCAGCATCCGACATGATGTCCGCCCTGATGGAGCTTTGCCAGGAGAAGCACATCGACCAGCTCTACCTGATCGACCGCCTGGAGCAGTCGCTCGCCAAGAGCTATGCCGAGATCCTGCATCTTGAGTGGGGCGCCAAGGTGACCATCGACCGCACCACCGGCAAGATCTACGTCTACCGTCTGGAGCCGATCGACGATTCCATGGACGAGGAAGGCAACTTCACCGAGTTCGAGGAGATCGACGTCACTCCCAAGAACACGAGCCGCATCGCCGCCCAGCACGCCAAGGCCGAGATCAACGCCATCGTGCGCAACTCCGCCCGCGAGCAGATTTACGAGGAGTTCTCCGGCCGCATCGGTGACCTCATCAGCGGTACCGTGCTGCAGTCCACGCCCGACTTCACGATCGTCAAGATTCGCGAGGGCGTCGAGGCCGAGCTTCCGCACTTTGACCAGCGCCGTTACGAGAACGAGCGCAACGAGCGTCCGATGGGCGAGCGCTACCTGCACAACCAGCACATCAAGGCCGTGATTATCGACGTTCGCGACCCCAACTCCAACCTGCAGCCGGTTCGTGGCGAGCACAGCCGTCCGCCGATTGTCATCTCCCGTACCCACCCCGAGCTTATGCGTCGTCTGTTTGAGCAGGAGGTGCCCGAGATCTATGAGGGCACCGTCCAGATCAAGTCGATCGCCCGCGAGCCCGGGCAGCGCTCCAAGGTCGCCGTCCACTCGCTCGACGATCGCCTGGATCCCGTGGGCGCCTGCGTCGGCCCCAAGGGCAGCCGTGTTCGCGCCGTCGTGGGCGAGCTCCGTGGTGAGCGCGTCGACGTCATCCTGTGGGATGCCGATCCGGCCGTCTACGTCGCAAACGCCCTGTCGCCCGCCAAGGTCACCCGCGTTCTCATCGACGAGGAGAAGGCCTACGCCGGCGTCATCGTGCCCGACGACCAGCTTTCGCTCGCCATCGGCAAGGAGGGCCAGAACGCCCGCCTTGCCGCGCGCCTGACCGGCTGGCACATCGACATTAAGTCCGAGACCCTTGCTGCCGATATCCTCAAGAACGTTCCTGTTCACGAGGAGCCCGCCGCCGACCTGATCGGTGACGAGGAGGACGACGACGTCCGTCGCTGCGAGTTCGTGTCCGAGGACGGCATCCAGTGCCGTAACCAGGCCCGTCCCGGCTCCCGTTTCTGCGGTGTCCACGACACCGACGCCTTCGATGATGCGGAGGACCTGATCTAGCGCGCGGTCGCGCCGGGCGGGCCCCGGCGCATACCCCACGCTCGTTCAGTCTCTAGGCACCCAAGGTGCCAGAAAGGGTAGGTGAAGTCATATGGCAAAAGTCCGTGTGTCCACCCTGGCCAAAGAGTTCGGCATGACCTCCAAGGAACTGATGGGTCATCTCGCCGAAATGAAGATTCCCGCTAAGTCCGCTTCCTCCGCCCTGGAGGACGCTTACGTCGCCATGGTCCGCAAGCAGCTCGCTTCGGTGATCGAGGCCCGTGCCCAAGAAGTCGAGGCCGCCAAGCAGGCCGAGGAGCAGGCCGCTGCCGCCGAGGAGGCAGCACGCGCTGCCGAGGCAGAGCGCGAGCGCATCGCTGCCGAGAAGGCACGCGAGGAGGAGCGCCGCCAGTTCGCCGCCGCCCAGGCTGCCGAGGAGGCCGCCCGTGCCGAGGCCGAGGCTAAGAAGAAGGCCGAGCAGGAGCGCCTTGCCCGCGAGAAGGAGGAGGCTGCCCGCGAGGCCCAGCGCCGTGCCGTTCCCGCTTCCGACTCCGGTTCGCGCTTCCGTTCGCTGCTCGACCAGATCGCCGCACAGGAGACCGTGCTCAAGGAGAAGAAGGACGCCGAGGAGAAGGCCAAGGCCGAGCGCGCCGCCGAGCGCGGCAACCGTCGTGGCGGCAACAACGACCGTCGCGGTGGCCGTCGTAACGATCGCAACGCCTCCGACAACAACTCCGAGCGCAACGCCTCCGAGAGCCGTCCGCACAGCCATCGCACCAATGCCAGCAACAACGTCGCTGCCGGCATGGACTTCCCCAACCCCGACAAGCAGGGCAAGGGCAAGAAGCGCAAGGGCGGTCACAACAACGAAGAGGACCACTACAGCCGCATGGCTCGCGAGGCCGAGGAGTACAGCCGCGAGAAGGTGCTCGAGGAGGCTCGTGCCGCCGTCGAGGAGGCCTCTCGCGAGTCCACTGGTCGCCGCAAAAAGCGCAAGGAGAAGCGCGAGCGCGAGGCCGCAAAGGCTCAGGAGGAGCGCAAGATTGAGGAGGCGCTGGCCCAGGGCGTGAACCCCGAGGAGCTCGACGCCATCAAGGTCTCCCAGGGCGTTACCGTCCAGGAGCTCGCCGAGGCGCTCGACGTTCCGGCCAACGACATCATCAAGCGCCTGTTCCTGCTGGGCACGCCGCTTACCATGACGCAGTCCATGTCCGACGACCTCGTCGAGCTCGTTGCCGACGACCTGGGTCGCCAGATCAAGATCATCACCCCCGAGGAGGAGAACACCTTCTCGTTCTACGACGATCCCGCCGACCTTAAGCCGCGTGCCCCGGTCGTCACCGTCATGGGCCACGTCGACCACGGCAAGACGAGCCTCCTCGACGCCATCCGTCACACCGGCGTCGCTGCCGGCGAGGCGGGCGGCATTACGCAGGCCATCGGCGCTTCGCAGGTCATGATCAACGACCGCAAGATCACCTTCATCGATACCCCCGGTCACGCCACCTTTACGGCCATGCGTGCCCGCGGCGCCAAGGTGACCGATATCGTCATTCTGATCGTGGCTGCCGACGACGGCGTCATGCCCCAGACCATCGAGTCGATCAACCACGCCAAGGCCGCCGGCGTTCCCATCGTCGTCGCCGTCAACAAGATCGATAAGCCGGGCGCCAACCCCGACCGCGTGCGCCAGGAGCTCACTGAGTACGGCATCATCCCCGAGGAGTGGGGCGGACAGAACATGTTCGTCAACATCTCGGCCAAGCAGAAGATCGGCATCGACGACCTGCTCGAGACCGTCCTGCTCCAGGCCGATGTGCTCGAGCTCAAGGCCAACCCCGATACCTTCGCTTCGGGCAACGTCCTCGAGGCTAAGCTCGACAAGGGCCGCGGCTCGGTTGCCACCGTGCTCGTGACCCGCGGTACCCTGCACGTGGGCGACACGCTGGTCGCCGGCCTCACCTATGGCCGCGTCCGTGCTATGCTCGACCCCAAGGGCAACGCCGTCACCGAGGCCGGTCCCTCCGACGCCGTCGAGATCTTGGGCCTGCAGTCCGTCCCCAACGCCGGCGACGAGTTCCGCGTATTCGAGGACGAGCGCGAGGCGCGTGCGCTGGCCGACGAGCGTTCGCTCAAGGCCCGTATCGAGGAGCAGAGCCGCGTGAAGCACGTGACGCTCGAGAACCTCTTCGAGACCATCGCCGACGCCGAGGTCAAGGAGCTCAACCTGATCATCAAGGCCGACGTCCAGGGCTCCATCGAGGCCCTTCAGGACTCCCTCGACAAGATGGATCAGTCCGAGGTTCGCATCAACACGATCCACTCCGCGGTCGGCGCCATCAACGAGACCGACGTCGTCCTGGCCGACGCCTCCAACGCCATCATCATCGGCTTTGGCGTTCGTCCCGACGGCAAGGCCCGCTCCGCCGCCGAGCGCGAGGGCGTCGAGATCCGTTGCTACGACGTCATCTACAAGTGCCTCGAGGACCTCGACGCTGCCCGCATCGGTATGCTCAAGCCCACCGAGGTCGAGGTCTCCACGGGTACTGCGACCGTCCTGGATACCTTCAAGGTGCCCAAGGTTGGTATCGCCGCCGGTGTCCGCGTCGAAGAGGGCGAGATCGCCGCGACCGATTCCGTGCGCCTGGTGCGCGACGGCATCGTGGTCTTCAACGGTAAAATCGCCTCGATGCGCCACTACAAGGACGAGGCCAAGAGCCTCAAGAGCGGCTCCGAGGGCGGTATCGGCCTGGAGAACTTCCAGGACATCAAGCCTGGCGACACCATTGAGGGCTACCGCATCGACCAGGTTGCCCGTACCGAGTAGGGGGTAGCGCTATGAAGCAAACGCAGGCAACCCGCCGTCTGGGCGAGCAGCTTCGCGAGAAGCTCGGTTATATCCTGCTCTTTGAGGTTTCCGATCCGCGTCTCGACCTGGTCACCCTGACCGCGGTCGAGGTCGCGGTGGACCGTTCGTTCGCGCGCGTGTACGTGTCATGCGACGCGAGCCGCTACGACGAGGTCATGGAGGCGCTCGCCAGCGCCAAGGGCCGCATCCGTAGCCTGTTGGCCCGCTCGCTCGATTGGCGCGTTACGCCCGAGCTCGATTTTCGCATCGATCGCTCGACCGATGAGGCCGAGCGCATCACGCGCGCGCTGGAAAACGTTCCCGCCACGCTTGCGATCGAAAAGGACGAGGACGGCTATCCCATAGCGGATGCCGCCCAGGAGGCAGCTTTAGATGAGTAATTCCGCCGACCTCGCATCGTGCGAGTCTGCAGATATTCAGCGACGCATCCTCGAGCTCATCGAGGGTGCGTCCTCCATTGCGATTTCGGGACATACGTCTCCCGATGGTGACGCCCTGGGCTCCGTGCTGGGTCTGGGCTTATCGCTTATGAAGTTTTTCCCCAACAAGGACATTGCCTTGCTGCTGGCAGACGATGACCCGGTTCCGCGCATCTACCGCTTTATGGAGGGCGCAGACCGTCTGGTGCCGGCATCTGCGTATACCGGCAATCCGGACCTGTTCATCTCGGTGGACGTGCCGGTCGTCGAGCGTCTGAACAACTCCGCCGAGGTGCTCCGCCGCTCGTCGCATGTGGTGTGCTTCGATCACCATCCGGCGCGCGAGGAATTTGCCGAGCTGAGCCTGAGGTGCGTCGGCGCCGCGGCCTGCGCCATGATCATCGACCGCTTTTTGGACAATTGCGGCATTGTGGCTCGCAACGGTGTCGCGACCTGCCTGCTGTGCGGCCTGGTGACCGATACCGGTCGTTTTCAGTACCAAAACGCCGATGCTGCTGCGTTCCATGCCGCCTCGCGCCTGGTCGCGCACGGTGCCGATCCGGCGCGCGTCGCGCTCGAGGTCTACCAGAGCATGCGCGTAGAGTTCTTGCATCTCAAGTCCATCGTTATGGGTCGTATCAAGACCGTGGCGCACGGTCGCGTGGCATATAGTTATGCGTACCAGAGCGACCTCGAGGCCTGCGGCGTCACTTCGGATGAGTGCGACGGTCTGGTCGATGTGGTGCGTTCGGTGATGGGCGTTGAGGTCTGCCTGTTCCTAAAGGGCATCGAGGGCGATACCAAGGTGCGCGGCAACCTGCGCTCCAAGGGTGACCTCGATGTGTCCGAGATCGCTGCCAACTTTGGCGGTGGCGGGCATCATGCCGCCGCCGGCTTTTCCAACAACGGAACGATTCGCGAGACGCTCGCCGTGGCACTTCCCATGCTGGCCGAGCTGGTGGGGGAGGATCCCGCTTCGGTGACCGTCGAGCTCTAACATTTTGGATGGTACATGGCTCGTCGTACGCCTTCTCAATTGAATATGCTGCTCGCCGTCGATAAGCCGCTGGGCTGCACGTCCCACGACGTGGTATCGCAGTGCCGGCGCGTCCTCCATGAGCGACGCGTCGGCCATGCCGGTACGCTCGATCCCATGGCCTCAGGTGTCATGGTGGTGGGCGTGGGCCAGGCGACCCGTCTGCTGGGCATGCTAACCCTCGATACCAAAAGTTATGTTGCCGACATTTCGTTTGGTGTCGAGACCAATACCGATGACGCGGAGGGCGAGGCCGTCCGCACGGTGCCCGTTGCCCCCGAGCTGCGCGATCTCGCTTACGCCCGTGAGCAGCTGGCCGCTATGCTTGGCCCGCAGATGCAGGTGCCGCCAGCGTTTTCGGCCATCTCGGTCAATGGCGTTCGCGCCTATAAGAGTGCTCGCGAGGGCAATGCGGTAGACTTGCCCCCGCGCCCCGTCGAGGTCTATGCCGCCGACCTGATCGCCGTGAGCGGCGAGGGCGATACGTGCGTCTGGACCGTGGCGTTTTCGGTAAGCAAGGGCACCTACATTCGCGCGCTCGCTCGCGATCTGGGTCGCGCCTGCGATAGTGCTGCGCATATTTCCGCGCTGCGCCGTACGGCCTCCGGCGTGGTTTCCATTGGCGCCTGCCATGCGGTAGAGGAGCTCTCTGCCGAGTCCGCTGCCGGCTTCGCTCTGGATCCTATCGCCGCCCTTGGTGCCACGCGTGTCGATTTGCCGGGCAATCTTGCAGACGACCTGCTTTGTGGTCGTCGCATTCCCGTTGAACGCGCGCTTGCGGATTTCGATGCGGCGAAGGCGCCGTTCGCGCTCGTGCTCGATGGGGGATTGAAGGCGCTTGCTCGTATCGAGGGCGGTCGCTTTGTGATGGAGCACGTCTTTCCGCAGGCGATCGGCGGTGTTCGATGATGCTGGCGCCTCACGAGCTCGCGCGTATCTTTTTCGCGGGTGAGTTGGATGAGGCCCCTATCGTTTCTGCCGATGCATTTGATGGGTGCGAGTTCTTGGGTGCCGCTTCAATCGCCATTGGCGTGTTTGATGGCGTACATCGTGGGCACCAAGAGCTGATCGATGCGGTTATTCGCGATGCGCATGATCACGGCAGCAAAGCGGTCGTGATTACTTTCGATCCTGACCCGGACGTCGTGGTGAGTCCTTCGCCCGCTCAAAAATTGATGACGACGGCTGACCGCCTGCATGCCCTGGCTCAAACCGGGGTCGATGTGGTGGTGGCCGTTCCCTTTACGTCTGCCGTGGCGGCACTCGACCATGTCGGGTTTCTGGCGCTTTTGTCGCGCGTTGTCGACATTCGCTCCATTCGTGTCGGCAGCGACTTTAGGCTCGGCCGCGGCGGCGCTTCGGGCGTTGCCGAGATGCGCGCCTGGGGCACTGAGCGTGGGGTTGACGTTTACGGTCACGACCTGCTCTGCGTTAACGGGCAGACCGTCTGCGCCACGCGCGTCCGCCATGAGCTGGGTCAGGGTCATGTGGAGCTGGCTGCCGAGCTTCTCGGCCGTCCCTATATGCTGCGCGGCGTTGTGGCGGCTGGCCGTCACGAGGGCTCCGACATGGGCTTTCCCACGGCAAACATCCAGGTGCCCGACGGCATCCAAGTGCCTGCCGATGGCGTGTATGAGGGTCTGGTGCTGGTCGACGATACCGTATGGCCTGCTGCCGTTAACGTCGGCCTGCCGCCGACCTATGCCGATGATGCCGCCTCGGCGCATCTCGAGGCCAACTTGATCGGCTATGCGGGTGACCTGTATGGCGCTTCCGTGTCGCTGGCGTTTACGCGCTGGCTGCGTCCGTCTCGCGTGTTCGATTCCCTAGACGAGTTGATCGCGACTGTCGAGGGTAATATCGACGATATCCGTCATAACTTGGGTGAGCAGGGGGTGAGCATCCGTGATTAGCGATGAAGAAAAAGATCAGGTACGCGCGGCGTCGGACCTGGTTGCCATCGTGCAGGAAACGGTTGAGCTCAAGCCCCGCGGCCATGAGTTTTGGGGATGCTGCCCCTTTCATGGCGAAAAGACCCCCTCGTTTCACATTATCCCTGCAACGCAGGTGTGGCACTGCTTTGGCTGCGGCGAGGGCGGCGACGTCTTTACCTATATCATGAAGCGCGAGAACCTGAGTTTTCCCGAGTCGATCCGCTATTTGGCTGATCGTGCGGGCATTGAGCTGCACGATACCGGTGCGCAGCGCGATCGCGGCACCAAGCGTGCCCGCATCTATGACCTGTGCGCCGAGACGGCTCAGTTCTACCACACCATGCTTATGCGCGGTAAGGACAGCCGTCCGCGCGAGTACTTTGCCAGCCGCGGCATGGGCGGAGATGTCTGTCGCCGCTACTGCCTGGGCTTTGCGCCGGGTCGCAACGCGCTGGTTTCGCATCTGTCTCAAGCGGGCTTTACCCCGCAGGAGATGATCGACGCCAACGTGGCCGTGAGCCGCGGGCGCGGACAGCTTGCCGACCGTTTTTACGACCGTGTGATGTTTCCCATCTTTGATGAGCAGGGTCACAATATCGCCTTTGGCGGGCGCATCATGGGCGATGGTCAGCCAAAGTACCTCAACACGGCCGAGACGAGTGTGTTTCATAAAAAACGAAACCTCTATGGCTTTAACTGGGCCAAGGAGTTTATCGTCGCGCAGGATACCGCCATCGTGGTGGAGGGCTATACCGACTGCATCGCCTGCTGGGAGGCGGGGGTCAAAAACGTCGTCGCCACGCTGGGCACAGCGCTGACGGAACATCACGTTAAGACGCTCACCCGCTTTGCCAAGCGCATTGTATATATGTTCGATGGCGACGCCGCCGGTCAAAAGGCCGCGCGTCGCGCGATTCAGTTTATCGAGCAGGATTCAATGGACCTTCGCTGCGTGGTGCTGCCCGACGGCAACGACCCCATGGAGTTCATCACGGCGCATGGCGGCCAGGAGCTTCAGGCGCGCATTGACGCGGCCGAGCCCCTCATGGACTTTGTCTACCGCTCGCTGCAGGAGTCGAGCGACATTACCACACCGGGCGGTCGCGCCAAGGCGCTCGAGGACGCGCTGACGCTCATCTATCCGCTACGTGACAGCTATATGATCGACACGTACTTTATCCAGATTGCCGATCTGTTGGGTTTGGACCTGGAGACCGTGCGCGCGAGCTCGGGCCGTGTGTTTCGCGATGTCGCCAAGCGCGAGGATGCCGAGCGCCGCCGTGAGCAGAACTACGAGCGTCAACGCGTGCAAGCTGAGCGCGCGGGCAGCGCGGGCGGTCGGGTGTCTGGTTCGCAGGGGACGTCTCGCGGTGCCTGGGCCGCGGGTGCAACGCCGCCGGTGTCCGCACCGGTCGAGGAGGACCCGTACGACTACGTTCCGCTTGATGCCTATGGGGCGACACCGGTGGAGGCCGACGAGGATCTGCCGCCAATCGATGTGCCAGCGGGGATGGAAAGCGCGGCGCCCGTTGCCGATGGTTCAAGCGCGGCGGCGGCTCCGTCGATGCCGATTGTTTTGACCGATCTGGAGCGGAAATCCCTGGCGGGGGAGCGCGAGCTGCTGACGATGCTCACGAGCTACCCCGATCTGTTCCGCACGTATGCCGATCGCATTTGTTCTATCGAGTGGGTCGACCCGCGTCACGAGTCCATTGCGTGGGCCGTGCTCGCGACGCCGCCGGGCACCGATCCTGCTGCCTGCATGGATGCGGCGCGCGCGGTGTGTCCCGAGGCGGCGTCGCTTGTCAGCGCCGGGCGCATTTCGGCAACGAGTAAGCACCCGACCGAGACGAACATCGTCTTTATGCTCGATACGCTCGAGCTCTACACCATCAAACGTCGCATGCGAGCTGCGCAGGCCAAGTTGCGTCAGGACCGTTCACTCGACGATGAGGACCGTCGCGTGCTGACTGTGCAGGCGGTGCAAGATTCACAGCGCCAGCGCGAGCTCCAAAAGTCGATCGGAGGCGTGGCCGACCCGTTCCGTTTGATCGGTTTGGAGACCGCGGGTGCCGATCAGGCCTAGATGTTGTGGTCAACCAGCGTATTCTCGCCTATATCCTGTCTTTATTTTGGGTATAGACGTCCATGTGTGTGCTAAAGTATTGAGTCCTGTGGACTACGAAGGGAGAATCTGTGCCAAAAAAGACTGAGAGCACGGGTACTGGGCTGGAATCCTACGTTGCAAAGCTCATGGGCAACGGCTCAAACAGGACTTCGGTAACCGAGGACGAGATTCAGGTCGCCCTGAAGGATATCGATGTTACTGATGAGCAGCTCAACGCGGTGTATTCCGCGCTGCGCAACAGCGGCATCCAGATTATCTCCGCGAGCGGAAACGACGACGCCCCGATGGACGTCGACGATGACGATAACGATACCGACGATTTCGACGATGACGAGCACGATTCCGGCTCGCTTGACGATCACGAGCTTAAGATGGCCCGCCAGGCCGATGCCGAGATGGGCTCTTCCAAGAGCAAGAAGAAGCGCACCGTGCGCACGTCCCGTTCGCGTTCGCGCGTGCGCGGCATCGATGCCTCCACGGTGATGCTGACCGGCGACCCGGTTCGTATGTACCTCAAGGAGATCGGTAAGGTCGACCTGCTGACCGCATCTGAAGAGGTCGATCTGGCCATGAAGATTGAGGCCGGTCTCGAGGCTACCGAGAAGCTCGAGGCTGCCGATGCGGGCGAGATTGAACTCACACGCTCCGAGATGCGTCGTCTTACGCGTATCGAGAACGTTGGTCTTGAGGCCAAGCAGGCGCTCATCAGCGCAAACCTGCGTCTGGTCGTCTCCATCGCCAAGCGCTATGTCGGCCGTGGCATGCTGTTCCTGGATCTGATCCAGGAGGGTAACCTCGGTCTGATCCGCGCCGTCGAGAAGTTCGACTACCAGAAGGGCTTCAAGTTCTCCACGTACGCCACGTGGTGGATCCGTCAGGCCATTACGCGCGCTATTGCCGACCAGGCCCGTACCATCCGTATTCCCGTGCACATGGTCGAGACCATCAACAAGCTCGTCCGCGTGCAGCGCCAGCTCCTCCAGGACCTGGGTCGTGACCCGACCCCCGAGGAGATCGGTGCCGAGATGGATATGAGCGCCGACCGCGTCCGCGAGATCCAGAAGATTTCGCAGGAGCCCGTGTCGCTCGAGACCCCGATCGGCGAGGAAGAGGATTCCCAGCTGGGCGACTTCATCGAGGACTCCCAGGCCATCGTTCCGCCCGATGCCGCCAGTTTCTCCATGCTGCAGGAGCAGCTCACCCAGGTGCTCGACTCGCTTGCCGATCGCGAGCGCAAGGTTATCGAGCTGCGCTTTGGCCTTGTCGACGGACATCCCCGCACGCTCGAGGAAGTCGGCCGCGAGTTTGGCGTCACGCGCGAGCGTATCCGCCAGATCGAGTCCAAGACCCTGGCCAAGCTCCGCCACCCGAGCCGTTCCAGCAAGCTCAAGGACTACATCGAAAGCTAGTCAAGCAAGAAGCGCCCTCATGCACATCTGCCTGGGGGCGCTTTTATGTAGTCATTGGGGACGTTCTTGAATGACTAGTCGTTTAAGAACGTCCCCAATGACTAGGTCGGAAAATTTCTTAAAAAAGTTCTTGCCCTTCGCCCAATCGTCCGTATAATAAATTTCGTTGCTTGAGAGCACGCACCTATTCCTCGGTAGCTCAATGGTAGAGCACGCGGCTGTTAACCGCGCTGTTGTAGGTTCGAGTCCTACCCGGGGAGCCAGAATTTCTCAGCCCATTTCGCTGGGCTTTTAAATTCCTCGGTAGCTCAATGGTAGAGCACGCGGCTGTTAACCGCGCTGTTGTAGGTTCGAGTCCTACCCGGGGAGCCAGGTTGTAAAACCCGTCGCTTATGCGGCGGGTTTTTTCATGCCGCGATCGATTGTGGCGAACGTTACCGTATCAACATTTCGTGTCGAGGATATAATCGCGAGCCCCGCCGCCTTAACAAGGCGCGGTCGTTGTAAAATATTGGAATGATTGCTCCCACGACATGGTGCCGCGAGCACCAGAAAAGGAGATTCTTGTGTCTGAGACCATTAACGGCAGCCTGAGCGTCTCGAACGACGTTATTGCCGATATTGCCGGTTATGCCGCGATGACGTGCTACGGCGTCGTCGGTATGGCCGAACAGCTCCAGGGCGCCGAGAGCGTGCGCTTGCTTGCCGGCCAGCGCCTCCGCAAGGGCGTACTTGTTTCCGCCGACGAGAACGGCCTCACGGTCGACCTTCACGTCGTGCTGGAGAACGGCGTCAACATGAAGTCCGTCTGCCACAATCTTTCGAGCTCCGTCGCCTTCACCCTGCAGGAGATCGCCCAGATCGATCCCGCCAGCCTTAAGATCGGCATTCACATCGACGCGCTCAAGAGCCGTCTGAACTAGCATCCGAATACGGAGATTTCACCACTCATGATTGCAAAGACCATTCGCACCTGTTTTCCGATCGCTGCGGCTGCCGTTTCCGAAAAGGCCGAGGAGATCAACAAGCTCAACGTCTTCCCCGTACCCGATGGCGACACCGGCACCAACATGTCGCTCACGCTTGCCTCGGTGACCAAGGAGCTTTCTGCTCTTCCTGCCGACGCCGACATGGAAGCCATCGCAGGCGCCATCACCCACGGCTCCCTCATGGGCGCTCGCGGTAACTCTGGCGTTATCACGTCGCAGATTCTGCGCGGCGTGGCCGAGGGCCTTGTCTCTGCCGACGAGCCTATTACGTCCGCCAACATTGCCTTCGCCTTCCGTCGTGCCGTCAAGGTTGCCTTCCAGGCTGTCCGCAAGCCCATCGAGGGCACGATCCTCACGGTCCTGCGCGATGTCTCGACCAAGGCCGATGAGTGCGAGAAGAAGAAGTTCTCGGCTGAGGATGCGCTCGATGCCATCGTCGTTGAGGCGTACCAGTCCGTCGCCCGCACACCCGACCTGTTGCCCGTTCTGAAGGAGAACGGCGTGGTCGACTCCGGCGCCTTTGGCTTTGCCATCTTCCTGGAGAACTTTGTTGCCGCTGCGCTCGGCCGCAGCACCGTTGTCGAGGATTTCTCCGCCACGTTTGACTCCGCCGGCTCTGCCCGCGATGCGGCCCTCGGTCGCGTTGAGATCGAGGCCAACGATGACTGGGAGGGCTCGGAGTTCCGCTACTGTAACGAGTTCCTCTTTAAGGCCGACGCCCCGTTTGACGAGGACGAGTGCCTTAAGTTCCTGGGCTCCATGGGCGACTGCGAGCTGCTCGTGGGTGCCTACCCCGACTACAAGATTCATGTGCACTCCAACACCCCCAACCTGGTGCTCGAGCACATGCTGCAGCTTGGCCAGATCTACGAGGTCTTTATCCACAACATGGAGATGGAGGCCCACGACCGTACCGCCAAGATTCACGAGGACCAGGAGAAGGCCGCCGAGCCCGCGAAGGCCCTGGGCTTTGTCGCCGTTGCCGCCGGTTCTGGCGAGGCCGACATCCTTAAGTCCCTCGGCGTCGACGTGATCGTGTCGGGTGGCCAGACCATGAACCCCTCGACTGCAGACCTGCTGGGCGCCGTTGATCAGGTTAACGCGACCTCAGTCATCATTCTGCCCAACAACGGCAACATCCGCATGGCTGCTGAGGCTGCCGCTTCTGCCTGCACGGACAAGAAGGTTGCCGTCGTTCCCACCAAGACCGTTCCGCAGGCGTTCTCCGCGCTGTTCGCGGTCCTGCCCGATTCCGAGCTCGAGGACGCCGTCGCCGCCATGGTCGACGCCATCAGCGAGGTTCGCGATGGCGAGGTCACCCGCGCCGTGCGCGACTCCAGCGCATCTGATGGCTCGCCGATTCACTCCGGTGACGTCATGGGTATCATCGCCGGCTCCATCGACGTGGTCGGCTCCGACGTGAAGCAGGTCACACTCGACTGCATCAACCGCATGCAGGAGGAAGAGGAGGGCGACGCGCTGACGATTCTGGCCGGCGAGGAGCTGTCCGATGAGGCCTTCCAGGAGATCGTCGACGCTATCGAGGAGGCTCAGCCCGACTTGGAGATTGATGCCCATCGTGGCGAGCAGCCGCTCTATCCCGTGATTTTCTCGATCGAGTAGGCATCTCGTCATGTCCGAGCTGTGCTCCGTGCCGCGCGTCTCGGAGCGCTTTGCCCAGAGCAATGCGCTCGACGAAGATATCGCGCGACTCAAATATGTTTCGGGTAAACGTGAGGAGGCCCTTCGCCGTCTGGGAATTCGGACGGTGGGGGACCTCCTTCTCCATATCCCTCATCGATACCTCGACTTTACGCGCTCCTGGTCCATCGAGATGGCTCCCATCGGTACCGTATGCACCATCATCGCCACGGTCGATCGTATCGTCCAAAAGCAGCCGCGTCCGCGCATGCAGGTTACCGAGGTCTCACTCGTTGACGAGACGGGCGTGCTGCAGGTCGCCTTTTTCCGCCAGCCCTGGATTGCCCAGCAGCTTAAGCAGGGCGACCGCCTGGCCGTGATGGGCAAGGTCGACTTTGCCTACGGTTTTAAGCAGATGGCCTCGCCGCACTTTGAAAAGCTCGAGGAAGGGCGTGCCGCGGGCACTATCCTGCCGGTCCATTACGTGAGCGATGGCGTGAGCCAGGCGTGGATGCGCCGCATCGTAAGCGGCGCGCTCGAGGTCGTCGGCAATCCCTTTGATCCCATTCCGGCACGCTTACGCGTTAAGCGTCGCCTCATGAGCAATGCCCGCGCGCTGCGCTCAATCCATTTTCCATCGAGTATGGCCGAGCGCGATATCGCGCGCGCACGGCTTGCCTACGAGGAGTGCCTCTACCTGCAGCTGGCGCTGCGCCTGCGCAACGACGGCGGCCTGGTCGATGTGGTGCCCTATGCCCACACCGCGGGCGAGCACCTGGCCGCGCTCAAGCAAGCCCTGCCGTTTTCGCTGAGCGACGAGCAGGAGGCCGCGTTCCAAGATATCCTGCGCGATATGTGCGATGGCGGGCGCGTGATGAACCGCCTGCTGTTGGGCGATGTCGGTACCGGTAAGACCGCCGTTGCCGCCTGCGCGCTGGCTGTGGCTGCCGATAGCGGCACGCAGGCCTGCGTTATGGCGCCCACGGGCGTGCTGGCGCGCCAATATGCCGATAAGACCGGCCCTCTGCTCTCGCAGGCCGGCATGTCCTGGGCGCTTCTGACGGGTGCCACGCCGGCCGCAGAGCGCGAGCGCATCCACGCACAGCTGGAATCGGGCGAGCTTGACGTGCTCTTTGGCACCCACGCGGTTCTTTCGGATGACGTTACGTTCAAGAATCTCTCGCTCGTGGTCATCGATGAGCAGCACCGGTTTGGCGTCGGCCAACGCAACGCCCTGCGCGCGAAGGGCCCCGGTGCCGATCTGCTCGTTATGACGGCAACGCCCATCCCGCGTACGCTGGCGCTTTCGGTCTACGGCGATCTGGATACGAGCGTCATTCGCCATCGGCCCGTCCCTGGTGCTGGCGTGACGACACGCGTACTCACCGAGTCGAGCCGTGACCTCGCCTATGGCGCCATCCGCGAGGCGCATGAAAAGGGTCAGCAGGCCTACGTGATTTGCCCACTCGTGGAGCCGAGTGACTCGGCCGATGAGCTGGAAGACGTGCCCGGTATCGCCCGCGACGACGAGGGCCACGTGACCGTACCCGTGCCGCTGCACGATACGGCGACCGAGCTCGATCGCCTGCGTCTGGCGTTGCCGGGGCTTGCCGTCGAGCGCCTTCACGGCCGCATGCCGGCGGGGGAGAAGGACCAGGTTATCGATGCCTTTAAGCGTGGCGAGATTGACGTGCTCGTCTCGACTACGGTGGTCGAGGTGGGCGTCGACGTGCCCAACGCCACCGTCATGGTCATCGAGAACGGCGAGCGCTTTGGTTTGGCTGCCCTGCACCAGCTGCGCGGTCGCGTGGGCCGTGGCAGCGTGTCGGGCACGTGCCTGGTCATGACGCACTCCAAGGGCAACGGCGGCGCATCGGCGGCGCAAGACCGTCTCCAGTCGCTCGAAAAGACTTCGGACGGCTTTACGCTCGCCCAGATGGACCTGCGTCTGCGCCACGAGGGCGAAATCCTGGGGTACCGCCAGCATGGCGGCGTGACCTTGCGCTTTGTGGACCTGGACGCCGATGAGGACCTTATCGAATGGGCCCATTTGGACGCGGTCGAGCTCTTGCGGTATGCTTGCAACCTTGACTCTGTGGCGACGCGTCCCTTGCGCGACGCGGTCGCCACGCGGTATCGACACATCTTTAAGGAGGTCAGCGGAGGATGAGAATCATCGGCGGCGAATGGCGCGGTCGTAAGATCGAGGAGCCCCGTGGTCGCGATGTCACCCGCCCCACGACCGATCGCGTGCGCGAGTCGTGCGCATCTATGGTCATGTCGGCATTCGACTTCGATCTGGACGAGGTTCGTGTGCTGGACGCCTTTGGCGGCTCCGGTGCCTTAGGGTTAGAGATGCTCTCTCGTGGGGCCCGCTCGCTCACGACGTTTGAGATCGATCGCAACGCCGCGCGGCTCATTACCAAGAATATCGAGTCGCTCTGCCGTGACCGTGCGCGTTGGCGCGTGGTCACGGGCGACATGCTGGCGAGTGCCTCGCGCGGTCGTGTGCCGGGCGGCCCCTTTGATCTGATCCTGCTTGACCCGCCCTATGCTTTTGGTGCCGAGCCGGTCGAGGAACTGCTGCAGAACCTGGCTCAGCAAGGTCTGCTTGCGTCTGGCGCTTACGCCTTGTTTGAGCATGCCGCCGCTGATGCGGGCGCGCATCCGGCAGGCTTTGAGACTGTACGTGAGAAGCGCTACGGCATTACCTCGGTCGACCTGCTTCGTTGGGTCGGCGATAACGATGGTGAGGGCGATAGCGCCGGCACCGATGCTGACAACAACGATGCCGCGACGTTTCAGGAGGACGCCCATGAATGACACCATCAACCGCGTGATCGTCCCGGGCACCTTCGATCCCATCACGTTTGGCCATATCGATGTGATCCGCCGTGCCCGCCGCATCTTTCCCAGCGTGATTGTCGCTGTTGCCGAGTCGCAAGGTAAAAACGGTGTAGGCACCACGTTTATGCTCGATGAGCGCGTGGCGCTGGCCCGCGAGGCGCTCGGCGATATCGACGGCGTCGAGGTCCTGCCCTTTACCGGGCTCTTGGTCGACTTCGCTCGTGAGCAGGGGGCGGGGGCCGTGGTCAAGGGTCTGCGCGCCATGACCGACTTTGAGTATGAGCTGCAGCAGGCCGACCTTAACTATCGCCTGGATAGCGAGCTGGAGTCCATCTTTGTCATGAGTGCGCCGCAGTACGGCTATATCTCGAGCTCGGTCGTTCGCCAGATCGCCTCGCTCGGCAGCGATGTATCGACGTTTGTCCCGTCCAACGTGGTCGAAGCGCTCAAACATCGCTTTTCGTGACGTTTCTTCTTGCCTGGTGGCATGTGGTAAACTAGCACGATGATATGTTACCTATGAAAGGAGACCGGATGCCGGGCGAGAATTTTCCTGGCGATAGGATCGTCAGCTTGGTCGATGAGCTCGAAGGGCTGATCGAGGAAGCCAAGCCGCCTTTCGGCAAGAACGCTCAGTTCAAGGTCATCGACGCCGACGTGTTCTTCAACATCCTCGACGAGATCCGCATGAGCTATCCCGAGGAGTGGCAGAAGTCCCGCCGTATCCTTAAGGAGCGCGAGGAGCTTATGGCTTCCGCCGCCGCTCAGGCCGATTCCATCATCGCCGACGCTCAGCAGCAGGCCCTCACCATTGCCGGTGAGCAGGAGATCGTCCGCCTTGCGCAGCAGCAGGCCGACGACATCCGCGATCGTGCCCAGCAGTACGAGCGCGAGACGCGTTATGCTGCCGAGGACTACGCAGAGCAGGTCTTTACGCACCTGGAGGAGAACCTCAAGAGTCTGACCGGCACCGTTACCCGTTGCCGTCAGCAGCTCAACGAGGGTGCTGCCCAACAGAATGGTCAGTGGTAATGGCTGAGTTCCCGAGCGTTACCGTCGATCTTTCCGAGCAGCTCGAGTTTCCTGGAGATTCGTATCCGCTGACCGGTAAGGTCGATGTCGCCACCTACACGGTGGGCGAGAAGGAGTACCAGCTACAGGACGGCATCGACTACGACGTTGTCTTTACCAATGCCGGTACCGGTGTCTTGCTTACGGGCATGGTCCGCGCGCACGCCACCGGCGAGTGCGACCGTTGCCTGGAGCCCGCCTCGTTTGATATCGCCGGCGAGATCGAGGAGTTCTACCTCTTTGAGGAGCCCGAGGATCCCGAGGCTTACGAGGACGGCTACGAGCTCCTGGGTGAGGACCGCATCGTCGATCTGGGTGAGCCCATCAACGACGCGGTCGTTATGGACACGCCGTTTGTGGTGCTCTGCAAGCCCGATTGTCGCGGTCTGTGTCCCACTTGCGGTTGCAATCTCAACGTCGAGCAATGCGATTGCGCCGCCCAGGCAGAGGCAGAATGGGCCGCTGCCACGGAAAATCCATTTGCAGCATTGAAGAATCTCAAGCTCGATGAGTAAAACTGTGGTAGTATCGCTACTTGCGCGTAATCGCCACACTGGATAGTTCATAAGGAAGGTCACTATGCCCGTACCTAAACAAAAGCAGGGTCGTATCCGCACTCACACCCGTCGTTCCGCCAACATGAAGATCTCGGCTGCGGCTCAGTCCACGTGCCCCCGTTGCGGCGCTGTCAAGCTTCCGCACCACGTGTGCCCCAGCTGCGGTTTCTACAAGGACCGCGAGGTTATCGTTACCGAGTAACGGTATACTCTGGATGCGATGCCGTTCCAAATGGAACCACAATGGCCGGCTCAATGAGTCGGCCATTTTTGTATAAGGAGCATGTATATGAGTAACGTTCGCGTTTGTGTAGACGTTGTGGGCGGAGACGAGAAACCTCAGGTTGTTCTCGATGGTATCGAGGCTGCGCTTGCCGCCGATCCCGATATCGAGGTCTTGGCAGCTGGCCCCGCCGAAATCGTCAATCCCTTTGCTGCTTCCCACGCACGTGTTGAGGCCCTTGAGGCACCCGACGTTATCGCCATGGATGACGATCCCATTCGCGCCGTGATGACCAAACGCAAGTCTTCGATCGTGCTGTCGTGCCGCGCCATCAAGAAGGGAAATGCGGACGCGTTCTTCTCCGCCGGCTCCACCGGCGCCATGACCGCCGCGGCTACTGCCTACGTGACGCCGTTTAGATATATGGCCGAAGGTAAGAAGCAGCCGGTGCGTCCCTGTCTGACCAATGCGCTGCCCAATCGTGCCGGCGGTCTGACGGTGCTGTGCGATATGGGCGCCAACCCCGATGTCGAGGTCGATGACATGGTGCGTTTTGCCCAGATGGGTAGCGCCTATGCCCGCGTCGTCCTGGGCATCGAGCATCCCCGCGTGGGCCTGCTTGGTAACGGCACCGAGGACGAGAAGGGCTCCAACTTTACCAAGGCCTGCTTCCCGGCCATGAAAGCCGCCGTTCCCGGCTTTGTTGGTAACTGCGAGGGAACGGACATCACCTCCGGTAACTTCGATGTCGTCGTTGCCGATGGCATGTCGGGCAATATTGCGCTCAAGGCCACCGAGGGCGCTGCCAAGTTTTTGCTGCAGGAACTCAAGGGTGCCTTTATGTCTTCGCTTGGCACCAAGATCGCCGCGCTGCTCATTAAAAAGCAGATGCGCGAGATAAAGGCCAAGCTTTCGGGCGACGCCAAGGGTGGCGCGATTCTTTTGGGCCTGCGCGGCGTGGTCCTGATCGGCCATGGCGCCACATCGGTCGAGGCTGTTAAAAACGGTACGCTCGCGGCGGCCGAAGCCGTGCGCGCCGGGCTGGTCGAGAATGTCGCCAACTCCATGGACGGCATCGTTTTATAACAGCGGCGTTATGCGTCTCGGGGCGTGCGTCGTGGGGTAGAATCAGAACCATGTCTTGGTACCGCCCGGGCGGTACCATTCTTTTGGTATTCATGCACTATGAGAGGAAGCGCTATGGATCGCTCCGAAATCTTCGACAAGATCGCCGAGGTCGCTGCTGACGTTCTGGGCGTCGATGTTGCCGACATTAGCGATGAGACCACCTTTGACGACCTCGATGCCAACTCGCTCGAGCGCCTGCAGCTGGTTACGGCTATCGAGGACGAGTTCAACCTCGAGATCGATGACGAGACCCTGCTCTCGCTCAACTCTGTCGCCGACGCCGTCGACGCTATCGAAAACGCCAGGGAGGCCTAGGTCTTGGCTTTGTCTGAACGACTTACGCGCGCCCAGGAAATCCTGGGCCATGAGTTCAATAATAAGGTGCTGCTGCGCGCGGCCCTTACGCATCCCTCGGCAGTCGAGGGCCAGCCGGTTTCTGCCAGCTATGAGCGCCTTGAGTTCTTGGGCGATTCCATTTTGGGCGCTGTGGTCGCACGCTCCCTGTTTGAGTCCTATCCGGAGTTTGACGAGGGCAAGCTCACGCGCCTGAAGGTGTCGCTTGTCTCGGGCGCTACGCTGTCCGAGGTTTCTCACGAGCTGGGCATCGACGACATCATCATCTTTGGTGCCTCCGAGACCGGTACCGGTGCGCGCGGCCTGCATTCGGCCCTCGAGAACGTCTATGAGTCGCTCGTGGGCGCGCTGTACCTGGATGCCGGCTGGGATGCCGCGGCAGAGTTCATTCACCGTACGCTTAAGCCGCATTTGGCTTCCGAGCGTGCCGAGCATCCTGCGAACCCCAAGTCGTTTTTGCAGGAGTGCGTGCAAGCCGACGGTCACGAACCCCCGGCGTACAAGCTCGTTGGCTCCGAGGGCCCGGCGCATGCGCCCACCTTTACCGCCGTGGTTTTGATCGATGGTATTCGCCAGGGTCGCGGCTCCGGCTCCTCAAAGAAGGAAGCCGAGGGAGCCGCCGCGCTCGAAGCGCTCGACCGCATGGGTTACACCACCAATGGCGTGATTCTGAACAAGAAGCACGTGTAAGCGAGGAACCGTGTATCTCAAGTCCCTCACGCTCAAAGGGTTCAAGTCGTTTGCCGACCGCGCCCATATGACGTTTGAGCCGGGCCTGACCGTCATCGTCGGTCCCAACGGCTCGGGAAAATCGAACATCTCCGACTCGATTCTGTGGGTCCTGGGCGAGCAGAGCGCCAAGCAGCTGCGCGGTCAGGCCATGGAGGATGTCATCTTCTCGGGCTCGTCAGCGCGCAAGCCGGTGGGTGTCGCCGAGGTCACGTTGGTGCTCGATAACTCGGACCATATGCTGCCCGTCGATTTTGACGAGGTCGCCATCACCCGTCGCATGTATCGCTCGGGCGAAAGCGAGTACCTCATCAACTCGAGTCCGTGCCGCCTGATGGACATTCAGGACATCCTGCACGATTCGGGCCTGGGCAAGGATACGCATTCCATTATTAGCCAGGGCAAGCTCGACGCCATTTTGCAGAGCCGCCCCGAGGAACGCCGTGCCCTCATCGAGGAGGCCGCCGGCATCTCCAAGCACAAGCGCCGCAAGGAGCGTGCGCTCAAAAAGATTAAGTCGATGGACGAGCACCTGACGCGTGCCCGCGACATCAATAAGGAAATCGCCCGTCAGCTGCGACCGTTGGAGCGTCAGGTCGATCGCGCGCGCAAGTACAAAGAGCTGTCCTCGCGCGCGAACGAGCTTACGCAGATGCTAGCCGTCGACGAGCTGCGTTCGCTGCAGTCGCAGTGGAATGACCTGGAGAGCCGTTCCAAGGAAGGTGCCGCCGAGCTGGAGCTTGCGCAGTACCGCTTGGGCGAAAAGGAGCGCGAGCTCGAGAAGCTTCAGGTCATGCTCGAGGAAAAGGGCCTGTTTGTGGGCGATCTGGGCGAGCAGCGCCGTCATATGCAAGATGTGGTCGGCCGCATTAACTCCGACATGCGCCTGCTCGAAGAAAAGGGCCACAACATGGTGTCGCGCCTGTCTGACATGCGCGGGCAGATTTCGAGCTCCGAGCATCAGCGACGTCGCGTGGTCGAGGAGCTCGAGGACGCGCGTGCGCAGCTTGAGGAAGTGACCGGTGCGCACATGCAGGCCCAGGAGTACGTTGACGCCGCTGGTCCTGCCGCCGCCGAGCTCCACGAGCGGCGCGTGGCGCTCGACAATCAGATTTCGCAGCTTACGCGCGAGCAACGCGATGTGCAGCGCGTAGCCGATAACGCCGCGCTCGAGCTCGCCAAGGTGAAGGATTCCTTGAGCAATGCCGAGGTCGAGGACAACATGTATGCCTCGCGCCTGGAGCAGATTGACGAGCAGCTCGAGGAGGTCGCGGCCTCGCTCGAGAGCCGTCGCGACCGCGCCGAGGAGCTTGAGAGCGCCCTTGAGGAGTCGCGTCAGGCTCAGGTCGATGCGCGTGAGGCCACCGAGGCGGCACGCGCGGCCCTGAAGGACCTGCGTGCCCGCGAGAGTGAAGCGCGTAACAGGCTCTCCGAGGTGCGCTCGGAGCTTGCCAGCCAAAAGAAACTCGATGCCCGCATGGCCGACAGCTCGCCGCTCGTGAGCCGTCTGGTGGGCGCGCTCGGCGACGATGTCTTGGGTCGTCTGGGTGACGTGCTCGAGGCCCCGCGCGAGCTTGAGGGCCTGGTTGAGCAATTGCTCGCCGGCGATATCGATGCGCTGCTGTTTGACGATACGTCCTCGCTTGAGCGTGCCGGTCGTGCCGCTCTGGACCAGAAGAAGGCCTCGGGCGAGGCGCTGCTGGTGGCGCGCGGCGTGAGCGGCTCTGCTGCCGCCGAGGGCGCTGCCGGTACTCGCCTGGTTGATCGTCTGTCCGTGCGGGCAGGCTACGGACCCGTCGTCGAGGCGCTGCTCGGCGGCTATTACGTGGTCGATGACTTGGCTGCCGCGCTGGCTGCGCCTGTCGTTGACGGTGTGACCTATGTGACTCCCGATGGCGCCCGCGTAAGCTGTGGCGGCCTGGTGCGTGTGGGCCTCGATGCCGGCGAGGCGTCGGGTGCTCTGGAGCGTAAGCGTCGCATTCGCGAGCTGGAGGGGCTTGAGCCCGATCTGGCTGCCGTGTTTGAGCATGTGTCGGATCAGGTCGTCGAGGCCAATGCGGCCGTTGAGGAAGCGCGTGCCGCTGAGGGCGATGCCGCCGGCGAGATCGCCCGTCTTGAAGGCGAGCGACGCTCGCTGCTCTCCGAGATTGGCCGCTTGGAGCAAAGCGCCAACAATGCCGAGGTCGAGCGCGTGCGCATCTCCAAGCGCCGCGAGCAGGCCTCCGAGGCCGTTCGCGCTTCGCGCCCGCGCGTGGACGAGCTCACCCGTTCGCGTGACGAGGCTCGCGCGCAGGCAAGCGATCTGGGCTTGCAGATTGCCGAGGCCAACGACGAACTCGACCGCGTTCGCCGTGACGATTCCGAGGCTGCCGGCAAGCTCGCCGACGCCAAGGTTCGCCTAGCCCAGACGAGCGAACGCCTGCGTTCGCTGAAGGGCCGCGTGCCCGATCTGGAGCATCGTCTTGAGGGCATCGACCGCCGTATCCGCGGAACACGCCAGGCCTCGCGCTCGCTCGAATTGCTGCGCCTGCGCGTCGATCCCATGCACGAGCGCTATTCGGCCCTGCTGGAGCGCGCGTCGGATTGGGCCTCGCGTCTGCGTGACCAGGCTTCGCTCGAGGAGGCTGACTCGGCCTCGCTTAAGAAGACCATTGAGGACGCCAAGGCCGAGGTCTCCCGCGCCAAGGAGCGGGTCGATGCCGCCACCGCGACGCAAAACGAGTTCAAGGTCGCTCGCGGCAAGCTTGAGGTGCAGGTAGAGGCGGCTATCAAGGCCATTACCGCCGATGGCACCACGGTGCTCGAGGAGGCGCTCATGCTTCCTGCGCCCACCGACCGTGACGCTGCCGAGCGTGAGCTCAACCAGCTCGTGCGCCAGATCAACAACCTGGGCCCTGTGAACCAGGTTGCCATGGAGGAGTACGAGCAGCTCAAGCGCCGCGCCGATTACATCGAGGAGCAGCTGGCCGATCTGGAGAGCGCGCGCAAGGCGCTCACCAAGATCACCGTGGCCATTGACCGTAAGATGCGCAAGGCCTTCCTGGTGACCTTCGAGAAGGTCGATGCGAACTTCCGCGAGATCTTCGCCATGCTCTTCCCGGGCGGTCAGGCTCATCTGGAGATGACCGATCCCGAGCATCCTGCCGAGACGGGTATCGAGGTCGTGGCGCAGCCGCGCGGCAAGCGCATCACCAAGATGATGCTCATGTCAGGCGGCGAGAAGAGCCTGACGGCGCTCGCCCTGCTCTTTGCCGTGTACCGCACGCGCACGGTGCCGTTCTATGTGCTGGACGAGGTCGAGGCGGCACTCGACGACGCCAACCTGTCCAAGCTCATCGGCGCGCTCGATGTGTTGCGTTCCGATACGCAGCTCTTGGTCATTTCGCATCAGCGCCGTACTATGGAGGACGCTGACGTCCTCTATGGCGTCTCGATGCAAGCCGACGGCGTCAGTCGCGTCGTCTCGCAAAAACTCGATCGCGAAACCGGAAAGGTCGTGAATGCATAATGGGATTCTTTGACGCTCTCTCGCGCGGACTTGAGCGCAGCCGCGAGGCCCTCAACGAGGTCTTTTACTTTGGCGGCGAGGTCGACGAGGATTTTTGGGAGGACCTGGAGGACACCCTCGTCATGGGTGACATGGGCGCCGAGGTCGCCATCAAGGTCTCCGATGACCTGCGCGATGCCGCGGCCAAGAAGAACCTCAAGACCGCCCCGCAACTCCGTCGCGCCCTGGCCGAGCAGCTTGAGCATCACTTTGTGCCCATCGAGCGCGATCCGTTCTCCGATACGCCGAGCTGCGTGCTGTTTGTGGGCATTAACGGTGCCGGCAAGACCACGACGGTCGGTAAGATCGCGAGCGCCATGGCCGCCCGCGGCAAGAACGTCGTGATCGGTTCGGCCGATACCTTCCGCGCTGCCGCTATCGAGCAGCTCGATGTGTGGGGCCAGCGCGCTGGCGTCCCCGTCATCAAGCGCGACCGCGGCTCCGACCCGGCAAGTGTTTGCTACGACGTGCTCGACGAGGCCGACAAGCGCGGCAGTGACCTGGTGCTGATCGATACCGCCGGTCGTCTGCACACGAGCCCCGAGCTCATGCGCGAGCTTGCCAAGGTGGTTAACGTGACGCGTAAGCGCGCCGCCAATATGGCCGCCGGCCCCATGCCCGTCTCAGTCGTGCTCGTTATCGATGCCGCCACCGGCCAGAACGGTCTGAATCAGGCGCTCGAGTTTAACGAGGCACTGGGCTTGGACGGTATTATCATGACTAAGCTCGACGGCACGGCTAAGGGCGGTATCGCCATGGCCGTGGCCGAGAAGCTCAAGCTCCCGATCCTGCGCGTGGGCGTGGGCGAGCAGGTCGATGACCTGCAGGAGTTCAATGCCAAAGATTTCTGCCGCGCCCTGGTGGGCGAGTCCAATTAAGGAGTGACTAGTGTTTGATTCCCTGAGCGATCGCCTCAACGACACATTTGACCGCCTGCGTGGCAAGGGCAAGCTGACCGAGGCCGATATCACCTCGGCCATGCGCGACATTCGCATGGCGCTGCTCGAGGCCGACGTCAACTTCAAGGTCGTCAAGGAGTTCGTCGCCAAGACCAAGGAGCGCTGCATGACCGCCGAGGTCATGGAGTCGCTGTCGCCGGCGCAAAACGTCGTCAAGATCGTTCTCGACGAGCTCACCGAGATGCTCGGCTCCACCGAGAGCAAGCTCGTCTTTAGCAACCGTATCCCCAACGTCATTATGCTCGTGGGCCTGCAGGGCTCCGGTAAGACCACGGCTGCCGTAAAGCTTGCCTACCTGCTCAAGAAGCAGGGCCGCTCGCCGTTGCTCGCCGCGTGCGACGTCTACCGTCCCGCCGCAGCCGACCAGCTGGCCACGCTCGGTGGCGAGATCGGCGTACCGGTCTTCCGCGGTGACGGTGCGCACCCGGTCGACATCGCCAAGGGCGCCATCCAGGAGGCCGTCGACCACCTGCGTGACGTGGTCATCGTCGATACTGCCGGTCGTCTTCAGATCGACGAGCAGATGATGCAGGAGGCAGTCGACATCAAGAAGGCCGTCAAGCCCGACCAGGTGCTGATGGTCGTCGACGCCATGACCGGTCAGGATATCGTCAACGTCGTCTCTACCTTCGCCGAGCGCACTGACTTTGACGGCGTGATCATCTCCAAGCTCGACGGTGACGCCCGTGGCGGCGGCGCGCTTTCCGTGCGCCAGGTGACCGGCAAGCCCATCAAGTTCGTGAGCATGGGCGAGAAGCCCGATTCGCTGGAGCCGTTCTATCCCGATCGCATGGCCAAGCGCATTCTGGGCATGGGCGATGTCGTCGGTATTATCGAGAAGGCCCAGGAGGCAGCCGATGCCGAGCAGCTTGAGGCTGCCGAGCGTATGCTGCGCGAGGGCTTCACCATGAACGACATGCTCGACCAGATGAAAGCCGTCAAGAAGATGGGCGGCATGAAGGGCATCCTGGGCATGCTCCCCGGTGGCCAGCGTGCACTCAACCAGATGGGCGGCAATCTGGACGAGGGCATCTTTGATAAGAACGAGGCCATCATCATGTCGATGACCAAGGAGGAGCGCCTGCGTCCCTCCATCATCAACGGCCAGCGCCGCGCCCGCATTGCCAAGGGAGCCGGCGTAACCCCCACCGAGGTCAACTGCCTTATGAAGCAGTGGGGCGAGATGAATAAGATGATGGGCCGCATGCGCACGATGGCCAATCAGGCGCAGGCCGGCGGCAAGAAGGGCAAGAAGGGCAAAAAGGGCAAAAAGATGCGCATGCCCAATATTCCCGGTCTGAATGCCATGGGCCTGGGCGGCATGGGCGGCCTGGGAACGGGCGGCCCCAAGTCCGATATGGACCTACTGCGCCAGATGGAAGCGCAGATGCGCAATAAGAAGTAACGACTGGTTGAGTCAAGTATGGCGAAGGCCGCCTGGATGGTACTCCAAGCGGCCTTCGCCGTTCGTTTGCAGGTTGTCGCACGCGCGGAAGCGTGCTGGCGCCGGAGTATGTGCCGCTAGTGGCGGCCGCAGCCCTCGTGGCCCTCGTGCTCGTGATGACCGTGACAACCACAGGACTCGCCATGGTCATGGGTGTGCTCGTGGCCGTGGCAGTCACAGGTGGCCTCGCCGGTCTGTGCGAGCGTGCCGGCAATGAGTGCCTCGACGCAGGCATCGCAGCTGCCCTGGGCGCCCGCATAGACCGTGATGCCGGCTTGGGCAAGCGCGTTGATAGCGCCGCCGCCGATACCGCCGCAAATGAGCGTGTCAACGCCACCTTTGGCAAGCAGGCCCGCCAAGGCACCGTGACCAGTGCCGCCGGTGCTCACGACCTGCTCGTTGAGGACCTTGTCGTCCTGGATGTCGTAGATCTTGAACTGTTCGCTGCGGCCAAAGTGCATAAAGATGTTGCCGTTGTCGTACGTCGTTGCCACCCTCACGGTGTCGACCTCCTTTGCTGGCCATGCGGCCGTTGTCGTGGTGATGGGGGAGTACGCGATGTTGCCGCCTTCGATGACGATCGCCCGTCCATTGACCAGCGCGTTTGCCACCTTGCGATGCGAGCGGCTGCAGATTGCCGCCACCGTGGCGCGGGCAATGCCCATGCACTGGGCGACTTCCTCCTGATTGAGTCCTTCCAGGTCACATAGGCGTAGGACCTCGAGCTCGTCGACCGTCATGTCGATGGCGTCGCCACTCGCCAGGCCATCGGGGGTAAAACCGCGATATTCGGGGATGATCCCGACGCGGCGCAATTTTTCGCGTCTTCCTGCCATGCACTCTCCAAATCTGACATATGTCAACAATAGAATAGCGAACCTGCGGATTTGCGCAAGGAATTTCTGGCATATGTCAGAAAATGAGGGCTTATGTTTGGGCTGTGGGGCCGCGTGCGCCTGGGCTACAATGAATCTCGCTTGTAGACGACTGACAGGAGGGTCAATGAGCAAGGCTGATCAACAGTTTGTAACCATGTGCCGCGATATCTTGGACCATGGCACCACCACCGAGGGCCAAAAGGTCCGCCCGGTGTGGGAGGATGGCACCCCTGCCTATACCATTAAAAACTTTGGCGTCACGGCGCGCTACGACCTGCGCGAGGAGTTTCCCGCGCTTACGCTGCGTCGTACGGCGCTCAAGTCCGCCATGGACGAGATCCTGTGGATCTATCAAAAGAAGTCTAATAACGTGCATGATCTCAACAGCCATATTTGGGACGAGTGGGCCGACGAGACTGGCTCCATCGGTAAAGCCTACGGGTACCAGATTGGCCAGAAGAGCCATTATGCCGAGGGCGACTTTGACCAGATGGACCGCGTGCTGTACGACCTCAAGAACACGCCGTATAGCCGTCGCATTATGACGAACACCTATGTGTTCAGCGACTTGTCCGAGATGCACCTGTATCCGTGCGCGTACAGCGTGACGTATAACGTGACGCAGCGTCCGCAGGACGACAAGCCAACGCTCAACATGATTCTCAACCAGCGCAGCCAGGATATTTTGGCCGCGAACAACTGGAATGTGTGCCAGTACGCCATTCTGCTCATGATGGTTTCGCAGTCGGTCGACATGATCGCTGGTGAGCTGCTGCATGTGATCGCCGATGCCCATATCTACGACCGTCATGTCGATATCGTCCGCGAGCTTATCGAGCGTCCGCAGTTTGCGGCGCCCAAGGTAACGCTTAACCCCGATGTGCACGATTTCTATGCGTTTACGACCGACGACCTGATCGTGGAGGGCTACGAGCACGGCCCGCAGGTCAAGAACATTCCCATCGCGGTGTAGGTGGCGGGCATGACGTGTAAGCTTTCTGCCATCGTCGCCGTGTGTGAAGACTGGGGCATTGGCTGCGAGGGCGATATGGTCGTGTCCAATCGCGCCGACATGCGCCATTTTGTGGCGCGCACCAAAGGTTGCCCGGTCATCATGGGGCGCAAGACGCTGCTGAGTTTCCCCGGCGGGCGTCCTCTCAAGAACCGCCGCAATATCGTGCTCACCCGCGACGAGGGCTTTGCTGCCGAGGGCGTCGACGTGGTGCATAGCATCGACGAGGCGCTCGCTGCGGTTGCCGATGAGTCCGTTGCCTGGGTGATCGGTGGCGGCGAGGTGTATCGGCAGTTTCTGCCGTATTGCGCCGAGGCCGAGGTCACGCATAACCACTGCGTGCATGTCGTGGATACGTACTTTCCCGATTTGGAAGCCGATCCTGCGTGGGAGATTGCGCAGCGTAGCGGGGTCGCGACGATTGCCGCCGGTGAGGGTGACGAGGGCGTCGATTATGAGTTCGTGACGTATCGTCGCATTGAGGCGTAAAACCGATTATCCCTTCGGTATTATCGGGTTGAAATGAATGACGGGGCGGCGCATGGCGTTGCCCCGATATTTGTATAGGTGCTGCAAAGAAAGGTGCGGGCTGGCTGCTATGACTGATGCCGTTGAGGTTCTGCGAATTGATTCGCTCGAGGACGAGCGGCTCGATGCCTATGTGCGACTGACCGAGCGCGAGCTGCGCTGCGTGCTGGAGCCGCAAAAGGGCATCTTTATTGCGGAGAGCGCCAAGGTCATCGAGCGTGCCGTGCGCGCCGGATACGAGCCGGTGAGCTTTCTTTTGGGTGAACGCTGGCTCGATCAGATGATGCCGCTGTTCGAGCGCCTGGTTGTGCGCGAGGGCGCGGGTCCTGTTCCTGTGTTCGTGGCCTCCATGGAGCTCATGGAGCATTTGACGGGCTTTAACGTGACGCGTGGTGCGCTCGCGGCGTTCCGTCGCCCGCGTCAGATTCCGGTTGATGAGTTCTTGGGCGGCGTCGTCGAGGCGGCGGGGGATCGTCCGGTGCGTGTGTGCGTGCTTGAGGGTATTGTCGATCACACCAATGTTGGCGCGATATTTCGCTCGGCTGCCGCATTGAACGTTGACGGTATTTTGGTCAGCCCGACGTGCTGCGACCCGTTGTACCGTCGCTCGGCCCGCGTGAGCATGGGCACCGTGTTTCAGGTTCCGTGGACGCGTATTGGCAGTGAGGCGCGCGTATGGCCGCATGATGGGCTGGCGGCGCTGCACGATGCCGGCTTTTCGTGTGCCGCCATGGCGTTGACGGATGATTCGGTGTCGCTGGACGATCCAGTGCTGCAGGAGATTGACCGCCTGGCGATCTTTATGGGTACCGAGGGTGCCGGCCTGGGAGCCAAGACCATTGAGGGCTGTGATCGCGCCGTGCGCATTCCGATGGCGCACGGGGTCGATTCGCTCAACGTGGCCGCGGCGAGCGCCGTCGCCTTTTGGCAGTTGTGCCCGCACGTGAGCAATGAGTATCACTACCAGCCGGGTTTGTATCACTAGGCAGTTATTCCGCACCGCGCTCTAGTTCGGGGTGTTTCGGTCGCCGCCAGTCGGTGCTAAGCTGGTTTTGGCTTTGGTTTTAAATTGCTGTTTTGTTGTTTGACGTATGCGTGTGGGGAGGGCGTGTGGCTAAGAAATCTACGGCTATCGATGTAACGCAGGGTGTCATTTGGCAGCAGCTGCTTTCGCTGTGCGTTCCCATCTTCTTTAGTTCGTTTTTTCAGCAGGCCTACACGCTTATCGGTACGTATATCGTCGGTCAGTTTGGCGGCAAGCTCGCACTGGGTGGCATTCAGGCCACGATGGTGCTTACGGAGCTCTGCATTGGTTTTTGCGTCGGTGTGGGTGCTGGCTGTGCCGTTATTACCGGTCAGTATTTTGGCCAGCACGATGATGAGCGACTGAGTCGTTCGGTCCATACGGCCATGACGCTTGCGCTGGTGGGCGGTATCGTTTTCTCGATTCTTGGCATAGTGTTCGTTGAGCCCATGCTGGTGCTTATGAACACGCCGCATGAACTATTGGCCGAGGGCGTGGCCTATGCTCGCTGTTATTTTGCCGCGATGGTTGCGGCACTGCTGCTTAATATGGGAACCGCACTGCTGCGTGCCGTGGGCGACACACGCGGGCCCGCCGTGATCATTGCCTCTGGCTGCCTGGTTAACGTGGTGCTGGATATCATCTTTGTCGCTGTGTTGCATATGGAGGCGCTGGGCTGCGGCATCGCAGTGGCGCTGACCATTTGCTCCAATGCAACGATGATCGTGTTTCGCATGATGCGCGCTCCGGGCGCATGGCGTCTTTCGCTGTCTAAGCTCGGCATCGATCGCGGTATTTGCAAGAGCATGATCTCGTGTGGTCTGCCGCTTGGCTTTCAGTCTGCTGCCTATTCGATTTCCAATGTTTTGATTCAGGTGTCGGTCAACTCGTTTGGTGCCGATGTCACCACGGCGTGGGGTCTTTCGGGCCGCTTAGATGGCATTGTCTGGATGGTTACCGAGGCGCTCGGCGTGTCGATCACCACGTTCTCGGCACAGAACTTTGGCGCGCGCAACTACGAGCGCATGCGCAAGGGCTACCATACGTCGCTCGTGCTGTCGTTTATGCTCATTGGTGGCCTGTCTGCCGTGCTGCTGGTGTTCTCGGGTCCGTTGTCGCGTCTGTTTGTCGACGATGCTTCGATTTCGGCGTACACCACGACGATTCTTCATTTCATCGCGCCGTTCTACGCGATCTTCTCGATTATCGAAAACGCGTCGGGCTCCATTCGCGGTGCCGGCGTGAGTCTGCAGCCTATGATGCTCACCATCTTTGGCACCGTTGTCTTGAGGGTGATCTGGGTGTTTGCGATCATGCCTTTCGATCCGTCGCTCGAGCATCTACTGCTGGTCTACCCCGTAACGTGGCTCATTACGGCCACGATGTTCACCATCTACCACCACAGCGGCAACTGGCTCGGCCGCGCCACCGCCTAATTGATCCGTAGGGGACGGAGGAGAACGGATCATTGGCTGGCGATAAGGCGAAGTGATCCGTTTTCCTCCGTCCCCTTTGCATCAATTAGTATTCGATGCCTTGGCGGGCTAGGAGGCCTTCGTCGAAGTAGTGTTTGACGGGGCGCATTTCGGTTACTAGGTCGGCAAGGTCGGCGAGGGGCAGCAAGCCGCGGCTGGTGAGTACGAGCTCCGTGGCGGTCGGTTTCATCGCGATCAACGCTTCGACATCTTCGCGCGTCACAAAGCCCCGTCGCATGGCTTCCCCCAGCTCATCCAAGATCAGCAAGTCGACCTTGCTAATCTGTTCGCGTGCGAGCTCCATGATCTGTGCGGCACAGGCTTCGGGCGTGTCGCGGTCGGCTTGTACGATGCGTAACCCCAATCGAGGCGCTGCGTCATGCTCGGCGCAGTGCAGCTTCTTGGCAATCTGCAGCATGAGTACGTCGAGCCTATAACCTGTGGCGCGCATCGCCAATCCCAGCGCAGCCGTGGTTTTGCCCTTGCCATCGCCCGTATAGATCTGAACCTTGCCGACTTCGAGTGATGCCATCTCTATCCTTTCGTGCCCGGCGTCGGTTTATCGCCGGCCGGGTTGGGTATTCTAGTTAGCATTATCAACCCCAGTAGATGGAGTTCAAGCAGATGGAGATGGATGACAACAAGCGTAGACGGAATATGATCCTCTACGTGCTCATCGCCTTCGTCGTCTACCTCGTGCTCTCGACCGTTCTGTTCCCCAACATCGGTCACACGCAGCAGATTACGGAGACCGATTACTCGACGTTTGTGAAAGCGCTCGACAAGAAGAGCGTCGAAAAGGTCGAGTACAACACCGACGACTATACGATTTATTACACCAAGAAGGGCGAGGACGAGAACATCGCCTATAAGACGACCGGTGTGCCGAATGATGCAGGCTTTACCGATCGCGTGCTTGAGTCTGGCGCTTCGCTGGAGTCGGTCGTTCCCGATAAAAACTCGGGTTTGATGACCTACTACCTGCTCACACTCATTCTTCCCATGGCGATTTTCTTCCTCATCGGTTGGTGGCTCAACCGCCGCATGAAGAAGGCCATGGGTGATGACGGCCCGTCGATGAACTTTGGCGGCGGCGGTTTTGGCGGCGGCGGACTGGGTAAGTCCGGCGCGCGCGTGATTGCCTCCAAGGACGTGGGCGTGACCTTTAAGGACGTCGCCGGCCAGGAAGAGGCCAAGGAGTCTCTCAAGGAGGTCGTCGACTTTCTGGAGAAGCCGCAGCGCTACGAGGAGATCGGCGCCAAGCTGCCGCGCGGTGCTCTCCTTGTTGGCCCTCCGGGTACCGGTAAGACCCTGCTTGCCAAGGCTGTTGCCGGCGAGGCCGGTGTTCCGTTCTTCAGCATTTCGGGCTCTGAGTTCGTTGAGATGTTTGTTGGTCGCGGCGCTGCAAAGGTTCGTGACCTGTTTAAGCAGGCCAAGGAAAAGGCCCCGTGTATCGTCTTTATCGATGAGATCGATACCATCGGTAAGAAGCGCGATGGCGGCGGCTTTAGCGGCAACGACGAGCGCGAGCAGACGCTCAATCAGTTGCTGACCGAGATGGATGGCTTCGATAACCACAAGGGTATCGTTGTCCTCGCTGCCACCAACCGTCCCGACAGCCTCGATCCGGCCCTGCTGCGCCCCGGTCGTTTTGACCGCCGCATCCCCGTCGAGTTGCCCGATCTGACCGGCCGTAAGAACATCCTCGAGCTCCACGCCAAGAGTGTGAAGACCGAGCCGCCGATCGATCTGACCGCGATTGCCCGCGCCACGCCCGGTGCCTCGGGCGCCGACCTGGCCAATATCATCAACGAGGGCGCCCTGCGCGCCGTTCGCGAGGGTCGCAAGCGTGCAACCCAGGACGACTTCGAGGAGTCGGTGGAGGTCGTCATTGCCGGCCAACAGCGTAAGTCCACGGTGCTTTCCGACCACGAGAAGCAGGTCGTTTCCTACCACGAGATCGGCCATGCCATCGTCGCTGCCCGCCAAAAGGGTTCCGCGCCGGTTACCAAGATCACCATCGTGCCGCGCACGAGCGGTGCTCTTGGCTATACCATGCAGGTCGAGGAGGACGAGCGCTTCCTGACGACACGCCAGGAGGTCTTGGACAAGCTTGCCGTCTACTGCGGCGGCCGTGCGGCCGAGGAACTCATCTTTGGCGAGATGACGACCGGTGCCGCCAACGATATCGAGCAGGCCACCAAGCTCGCCCGCAACATGGTGACGCGCTTTGGTATGTCCGACGAGTTTGGCATGATGGCGCTCGGTACCGTGCAGAACGCGTATCTCAATCAGGACACGTCGCTCACCTGCGCCCCCGGTACGGCCGAGCGCGTGGATGCGATTGTCGCTAAGCTGATCGAGGACGCGCACGATCGCGCCCTGCAGATCCTGAAGGAGAACAAGTTTAAGCTCCACGAGCTGGCTCGTTATCTGTACAAGAAGGAGACGATCACGGGCGAGGAGTTTATGAATCTCCTCACGCGCGAGAATCCGCTGATGCCCAAGCAACAGTAAAGCCGCGGTCGAGCCAGTAAACGCCGACGCCCCATTTGAGCAGCTTTCTCAAATGGGGCGTTTTGCTTGAGAGGGATGGAAATGAAGATCGTGGTGAGCGCCTGCTTGATGGGCGAGAGCTGCAAGTATAACGGGCTCGACAACTATCATCGCGAGTTGGCAGAGGCCTGCGAGCGTACAGGGACCGAGGTCCTCTTGGTTTGCCCTGAGGTCTTTGGGGGCCTGCCCACGCCGCGCAAGCCGTCCGAGATTGTGAACGGCGAGGTCCGTACCTGCGAGGGTACCTCAGTCGATCGCGAGTTTCGCCAGGGTGCTCAGCGCGCGCTTGATATGTGCGAGCAGGCAGGCGGACCGGAAGAGATAGTCGCGTGCATCCTTCAGGACCGCAGCCCCTCGTGCGGTGCGGGTCACATCTACGACGGCACCTTTAGCGGTACGCTCACCGCGGGCAACGGTGTTTTCGTCGACCTGCTGCTGCGTCACGGGTACCGCGTGATCCCGGCAAGCGAGTTCGACCCCAACATGCTGGATCAATAAAAAACCACCAGAAAGGTGCCTGTCCCCTTTGTGGTGGTTTTGGGCCAGTCCTAGAGCGTGTGGCCGTAGGCGTTGGCAGCCTTGATGGCGGCGGCGAATTTTTCGTCGGTGAAGGGCTCGGGGTTTCCCTGCTTCCACTCGTTGGTGGCGTGCGCGTATTCGCACAGGGCCGGGATATCTGCCTCGGTAAGGCCAACCTGCTCAAGCGTTACGGGCAGCCCCATCTGCTTGTTAAAGGCGGCGTAGCGCTCAAGGTTCTCGGTATCGCCCGTATAGGCAAACAGTACCAGCACGCCCAGGCTCACGACCTCGCCATGCAGGTAGGTGCCCTCACGCGGAATGCTGCAGGTAGCGTTGTAGAACGCGTGCGCCACGCTCGAGTTGTAGTAGTAATCGTTTTGGTTGGTCAGGTTCGAGACATAGCCCGTGTTGACCACGATGTCGAGCGCGATCTGCTTGACGGCCTCGCTCGACAGATTCTGGCGCACATCCTCAAGACCCTGCACACCATAGGTAAACAGCGGCTCGGAGCAGGTATGGGCGAGTGCCAGGCCAAGGCCTGCCGTGTGCTCTAGGTTGCCGGCGCTCGTGGCGTATTCGACCTCGGGCTGCTTAGACAGGGCATCGCCCACGCCGGCCCAGAAGTACTCTGCCGGTGCCTCGGCGATGATCTTGGGGTTGATGAAGATGTGCGCGGGTCGGTTGGGGTACGAATAGCCCTCGAGCGAGCCGTCGACGTTGTACACGACGGCAATGGCGGTCGCGGCGGAGCAGTTAGAACAGATCGTCGGGACGGTGAAGACGATCTTCTTGAGCTCGATGGCTGCGGTCTTCACGGTGTCGAGCGCCTTGCCGCCGCCGCATGCGATGAGCACGTCGGCTTCCTGGCAGGCAGGGGAGTTCACGACCTTGGCGATATTGGCACGCGTACTGTTGGTGCCATAGACGCGCGTCTCCAGGACCTCGACATCGGTACCTTCAAGTGCCGCCTCGATTCCCGGCAGCGCCGCAGCCAGGGCTCGCTTGCCGCCAATGATAGCGACCTTGGTCGCTCCGTACTCGGCCAGTGCGGCGGGCAGCTCGGTAAAGCAATCCTCGCCAACGGTATAATCACTCATTCCAATCGTGCGCATGGCAACCTTCTTTCTTTCGATAAAGTGCTTTCAGGTATTTTGCTCCTAGAGAAGGTCCACAGCCGCGAGAAATTTCGAACGTATAAAACCAGTGTTGAGGGTTTTTCGCCGGCGCGGAACGTGCTAGCATACTCCGCATAAGCGTTGATGGGGACGAGTAGTCGGCCGTCCGCATGCTACAGAGAGCGGGGAGCGCTGAGAACCCGTGCATGCGACCGATGAAAATCACCCCGGAGCTGCGGTCCCAACGGGCGCGCCGTACAGGCACGTCTTAGTAGATATCGCCGAGATGGTCGTCGATATAGGCCAGCCGAGTAACGGATGCGAGCGCGCGAATACGCGGGCGAGGGCATCTAAGCTGGGTGGTTAAGCGAAGAGCTTTTGCGGGCGTACAGTCCGTTTCGTGGCGCTTCGTCCCAGCTTGTAGGGACGGGCGCTTTTTTGGTGCCCAACGGGCGTGCGCGCCCACGATATGAAAGGGGTACCGTGGCAAACGAGTACAAGCAGACGATGAATCTGCCCAAAACCGGTTTTCCCATGCGTGCCGGTCTTTCCAAGTCCGAGCCCAAGCGACTCAAGGACTGGCAGGACAACAAGGTCTACGAGCAGGTTCTGAAGAAGAACGAGGGTCATAAGAAGTTCGTGCTGCACGACGGTCCTCCGTACGCCAACGGCCCGATCCACATCGGCCACGCCATGAACAAGATCTCCAAGGACATGATCAACCGCTACTGGATGATGCAGGGTTATGAGGTTCCTTATGTCCCCGGTTGGGACTGCCACGGCCAGCCGATCGAGCACAAGGTCGAGGAGAAGCTCGGCACCGAGAAGTTCAACCAGACCCCCACGGCCAAGATTCGTGAGCTCTGCAACGAGTTCGCTGTCGAGAACATCGAGCTCCAGAAGGCCGGCTTCCGTCGTCTGGGCGTGCTCGGCGACTGGGACAACCCCTATCTGACGCTCTATCACCAGCATGATGCTGCCGATATCGAGGTCTTTAAGGCCATGTTCGATAAGGGCATGATCTATCGCGGCCACAAGCCGGTTCACTGGTGCAAGCACTGCCACACCGCGCTGGCCGAGGCCGAGATCGAGTACTCCGACGAGACGAGCCCGTCCATCTTCGTGCGCTTTGAGATGACCTCCAAGCCCGCCGGCCTCGAGAACTTCGATGGCCCGGTCGACTTTATCATCTGGACGACCACGCCGTGGACCATCCCCTCCGACCAGGCCGTTTCCCTTAAGCCCGGCGCCGCCTATGTCGCCGTTGAGCACGATGGCCGTGCCGAGGTCATGCTTGAGGACCTGGCTCCCAAGTGCTGCGAGGAGTTTGGCTGGGAGTACACCCCGGTTATGGTCGACGGAAAGCCCTACGTGGTTCCCGCCGAGACCTTCCACCACATCCACTACAAGCAGCCGATCTTTGACGGCGTTGAGGGCGTGGCGCTGCTGGCCGATTACGTCGGTGTCGATGACGGTACCGGTATCGTCCACAACTCGCCCGGTCACGGCGTCGATGACTACTTCGCGTGCCTCAAGGAGGGCATCACCGACATCTGCATGCCGGTCGATGACGACGGCAAGTTCTACACCGGCGAGGAGTTTGGCACCGGTGGCCCCTTCAGCGGTATGGATACCGATGAGGCCAACCCGCACATCATCGAGTTCCTGCGCGAGCGCGGTACCCTGGTCCTCGAGAAGAAGATTACGCACAGCTATCCGCACTGCTGGCGCTGCAAGCACCCGGTGCTCTTCCGTGCTACCGACCAGTGGTTTGTCTCGATGGACAAGACCGGCTTGCGTGAGCAGGCTGGCAAGGAGGTTCGCGAGAACGTCAAGTGGTATCCGGCTCACGCCGCCAACCGCATCGGCGCCATGGTCGAGCAGCGTCCCGACTGGTGCATCAGCCGTCAGCGCAACTGGGGCGTGCCTATCCCGAGCTACACTTGCGCCGACTGCGGCGAGAAGGTTATGAACGACGCCACGCTCGACGCCGTCATCAAGCTCTTCCACGAGAAGGGCTCCGACGCCTGGTTCACCGACGCTCCCGAGAGCTACCTGGGCGAGGCCTGCGTCTGCCCCAAGTGCGGCGGCCATCACCTCAAGGCCGATAAGGACATCCTCGACGTGTGGTGGGATTCCGGCGTCTCCTGGAAGGCCGTCTGCGAGTACCGTCCCGAGCTGGAGTATCCGGCGGACGTGTATCTCGAGGGCTCCGACCAGCACCGCGGTTGGTTCCAGAGCTCGTTGCTCACCTCGGTGGGTGCCAATGGCCACGCTCCGTACAAGGCGGTCGTCTCGCAGGGCTTCACCCTCGACGGCCAGGGTCGAAAGATGTCCAAGTCGCTCGGCAACGTCATCGACCCCAATAAGGTCTGCGACGAGATGGGCGCCGACATCATCCGTCTGTGGGTTGCATCTGTCGATACCAGCTCCGACGTGTCCATCGACCACGAGATTCTTGCTCGTACGTCCGATGCCTACCGTCGTTTCCGCAACACGCTGCGCTTCCTGCTCTCCGAGCTCGAGGGTCAGTTTGAGCCCGAGACCGACGGCGTCGCCTTTGCCGACCTGCTGCCGCTCGACAAGCTCATGGTTGCCCGTCTGACCCAGGTTCAGGCCGAGGTCGACGATGCCTACGCCAGCTACGAGTTCCCGCGCGCCTACCGTGCGCTCTACGACTTCGTGGTTACCGAGCTCTCCAACGTGTATCTCGACGCCCTGAAGGACCGTCTGTACTGTGAGAAGCCCGGCTCGCTCGAGCGCCGCAGCGCCCAGACCGTGCTGGCCGAGCTCTTCTCGATGCTCATGCGCGACCTTCAGCCGATCCTGACCTACACGGTCGACGAGGCCATGGCCTATGCGCCCGCCGGCTGCGTCGATCACCAGAAGTACGCCGCGCTGCTCGATTGGTACAAGTCGCCCATCACGTTCGACGAGGCCAATGAGTTTGAGGGCGTGCTCGAGGCTTCACTCGAGCTCCGTAGCGCCGTGACCAAGGCCCTTGAGGATGCCCGCTCCGCCGGTACCTTCACCAAGAGCCAGCAGGTCCGCGTCAAGGCGGTCGTTCCCGCCGAGATGTACGCGCTGCTGACCGGTGATAAGGCCGTCGACCTGGCCGAGTTCTACATCGTTTCCGATGTTGAGCTGACCCAGGGCGAGGAACTCTCCGTTGCCATCGAGGCAGCCGAGGGCGAGTGCTGTGACCGTTGCTGGAACTACCGCACCACCGTCGGCGAGTACAACGGCCACGCACATATCTGCAAGCGCTGCGCGAATGCCCTTTAAGGCACGGTAACTCGGCATTTTAGTTATTGGGAGAATTTGGACGCCTTCGGCCCATTTGCTCCGCTGAATAAAAGCGGCATTCTGTTTTTCGGAATGCCGCTTTCTTTTTATGCTGGTTATTTATCTGGCGTTAGCGAATATGTCGTGCGCTCTGCGTGTGGCAATATAAGATGGTTAATTGCGTTAAACGGAATTCGATGTTCTTGAGGGTAGGGGATTGATTTGGGTCGTGCTGGGGGTATGACGCCGCCTTTGCGTTGGCGGTTGGGTGTTGCTGGTGGGGTGGCGCTGGTTGTGCTGCTTCTTGACCAGCTGACCAAGCTTGCGGTTCGTGCCGTGGGCGACGCTTTGCATGTGACCGTCATCCCCGGTGTCATTGACTTTATGTTTGTCCGTAATATCGGTGCTGCCTTTAGCATGGGCGAGGGGCATGGCGTTGCGTTCGCTTTGCTGGCGCTTGCGGTCATTGTCGCCATTGCCGTGTACTTGCTTCGCACGCCCCAGCTTGCTCGCTTGGAGGTTGTGGGCATGGCTATGGTCGTGGGTGGCGCCATTGGCAACGCGATCGATCGCCTGGCTTTTGGCTTTGTGACCGATTTTATTGCCACCACCTTCATCGACTTTCCCGTCTTTAACGTGGCCGATATCGGCATCACCGTAGGCGTTGTGCTTGCCCTCATCGGCTACATGTTCTTGAGCCCTGCGGCCCGCGAAGTCGATGCGACTGCCGAGCTCAATGCCCGTGATGAGGCCCGCGCCAGGCGCAAAGCCAAGCAGCGTGGGGAGCGTGCCCGCAAGATTCGCGAAAGGAATGAGCGTTAATGGCCGACATCCATATTCTTGTTGCCGACGATTGCTCTGGCCAGCGTCTCGACGCCTTTCTGGGTGCCAACGACGGCTGCCCCACGCGCTCTGCCTGCGCGCATCTGATCGAGGGCGGCGCCGTAATCGTGAACGGCGAGACCTGCCTATCAAAAAAATATGCTGTGCGCTCTGGTGACCGCATCTCGGTTGACCTGCCCGAGCCGCATGATCCCACTGATGTGATTCCCGAGGCCATCCCCCTCGATATCCGTTACGAGGACGACTACCTCATCGTGCTCTCCAAGCAGCGCGGCCTGGTGTGCCATCCCGCCCATGGCCACGAGAGCGGCACGCTTGCGAACGCTCTGGTCTACCACTGCGGCATTGACCATCTGGGTACCGTGCAGGGTGAGGACCGCCCCGGCATCGTGCATCGTTTAGATCGCGATACCTCGGGCCTCATGCTTGCGGCAAAAGACGACGACACGCAGCGCGCGCTCCAAAATCTCATTCGCACGCGCACGCTCGATCGTCGCTATATCACGCTCGTTCACGGACATATCGCTATGGATGAGGGCACCATTAACACCGGCATTGCCCGTTCTACGCGTGACCGTGTCAAGATGGCGGTTTCGGACGATCCTTTCGCGCGCCAGGCCATTACGACCTTTAAGGTCCTCGAGCGCTTCGATTCCACGCGTTTTGACGACGGCTATACGCTCGTCGAGTGCCACCTGTTTACGGGTCGCACACATCAGATTCGCGTGCATATGCGCCATATCAACCACGCCTGCGTGGGCGATCCGCTCTACGGCAAGTGCGATGCACGCGCCGATCAGGGTCTGACCAGGCAATTCCTTCATTCCTGGCGTGTTGCATTCGACCATCCCGTGACGGGGGAGCGCATTGAGTGCCGCGACGAGCTACCGTGGGATCTCGCTGCGGTTCTCGACGATCTGGCTCCGCGCTCGCTCGGTCGCACGGCCGCTGGAGATGAAATCGTTCCGCAGCTCGGTCTGCTCGAAGCCTAGCCAGTATTAGGTGGTTTCTTGAACTCGGTAAGCCTGCGGTAAGATATACGGTTGTTTACGTAACGCGTTGCTGGGAGCCTGCATGCTCGCCTTTTTACAAACCAACACACCCATCGTGATCTTCAACCAGATTGTCGTCACGCTGCTCACGGTCTGCTTTCTGTACCAGGTGGTCTTCTTTGTCATTGGCGCTCTTCGTGGCGAGGTCGCGCCTCCCAAGGCCAAAAAACTCCACCGTTATGCCTTCTTTATCGCGGCACATAACGAGGAGGCCGTGATCGCCAACCTCGTTCGCTCCATCAAGGATCAGGATTATCCGTCCGAGCTTATCGAGGTCTTCGTGGTCGCCGATGCCTGTACCGATAACACGGCACAGCTCGCGCGCGAGGCGGGCGCCATCGTCTATGAGCGCAATGACCTGGCCCGTAAAGGCAAGAGCTGGGTCATGGACTTTGGTTTCGATCGCATTCTCAACGAGTATCCCGACACGTTTGAGGGCTACTTTATCTTCGACGCCGACAATGTTATCTCCCGCGATTACGTCTCCAAGATGAATGATGCCTTTGACCAGGGTTTCCATGTGGTCACGAGCTACCGCAATTCCAAGAATTTCGGAAGTTCCTGGATCTCGGCGGCTAATGCCACGTGGTATCTGCGCGAGGCGCGCTTTCTCAACAACGCGCGCAACATCTGCAAGACGTCTTGCGCCGTCTCGGGTTCGGGCTACCTTATCTCCGCCAGTGTCATCGAGGGCATGCACGGTTGGCAGTTCCATACGCTGACCGAGGATATTCAGTTCACCACGTTCTGCGCCATTCACGGCATTCGCATCGGTTATGCGCCGGCGGAGTTCTTTGACGAACAGCCCGTGACGTTTAAGGCGTCCTGGAAACAGCGCATGCGGTGGACCAAGGGCTTTTACCAGGTGTTCTTTACCTACGGTAAGCATCTGGTCAAGTCAACCTTCCGCTACCATCGCTTTGCCGCCTACGACATGTTTATGACCATCGCTCCGGGCATGCTGCTGTCCCTGATCTCTATGCTCGCCAATGCCACGTTCCTTATCGTGGGTGGGCTTTCGCACGGCTTCTTGGCCACCGAGGTCGAGATGCAGGCTTGTGCCGCCTCGCTCATTATGACCTTCGTGATGATGTACCAGACCTTCTTTATCCTGGCGCTACTCACGACCATCTTCGAGTACAAGCACATTCATTGCGCGCAAAAGTGGCGTTTAGTGACCAACCTGTTTACCTTCCCGATCTTTATGTTCAGCTATATCCCCATCACGGTGGCTGCTCTGTTCCTAAAGGTCGACTGGGTCCCGACGCAGCACGCCGTCAACGTTACTCTCGACGAGGTCATGCAAGGCGCCAAATAACCACCACCAAAACCACCGCATAGGGGACAGGCACCTTTGTGGTGGTTTTTGCGTTTGAGCAGCTGACCATGGAGGTGCACAATGTCCTACATCCCATTTTGGATTTGCATCTTTGCCGGTGCGGTGGTTGATGCCCGTGAGCGACGCTTTCCCAATGAGCTTGCCGGCGCGTGTGCCGTGGCGGCGTTAGCAGGCGTTTGGCTCGACAAAGGTGTTAATACGGCGCTTGACCACGCCGGTCTTGCGGTCATCGTCTACCTTGCCCTTGTGCTCACTGAGTCGCTCTGGCGGCACCTCCGTCAAGCCTCCGGCATCGGCATGGGAGATGCCAAGGCACTCTTCGCGCTTTGCACGCTCGACCCTATGGGTGGCATCGTGGCATTTGCCGCCGCGCTCCTGGTCCTTGCCCTCTTTTGCCTCTTCACAAAATCACGCTCCCTGCCATTGCTCCCGTTTTTAGTGCCGATTTTTGCCATAATCGAGGTTGTGGGCTGCACTTTGTAACCGATTGCGCATCCTTCTTAAGGAGCATGCCATGGCAACTAATCAAGAAACGGCCGTCATTAAGGCGCGCATGGACCGTATTCCCTCGGCGTTGTCGCCCGAACTTGTCGAGCGCATTGCCGCCGATCGTGCTTCGGGCTATGTTAACCCGTATCGTTGCAACGACGATCAGGTCATTCGTCGAATTGATCGCGCCGCCGACAAAGGCACGCTTATGCGTCCGGCGTTTATGCGCGATACTGAAAAGATACTTCATCTTCCGGCGTACACCCGTTATGCAGGCAAAACGCAGGTCTTTAGCTTCCGTAGCAATGACGATCTGTCACGCCGCGGTTTGCACGTGCAGCTCGTCTCCCGCATTGCGCGCGATATCGGTCGCGCCCTGGGGCTCAATTGCGATCTGATCGAGGCGATTGGCCTGGGTCACGACTTGGGACACACGCCTTTCGGCCATGCCGGCGAGCGCTTCCTCAACGATATCTATCATGAGCGTACGGGGCGTTATTTTTTCCATAACGTGCAGTCGGTCCGCGTGCTCGACACGCTGTACGGCCGCAACGTGTCGCTCCAGACGCTCGACGGCGTGCTATGCCATAACGGCGAGTACGAGAAGCGTGTGTTTGAGCTGTCGGACATGAGCTCCTTTGACCAGTTTGACCAGACGGTTGAGGATTGCATTGCCACGGGCTATAGCGCAATTGAGCATCTGCGTCCCATGACGCTCGAGGGCTGCGTGGTTCGCATCTCGGATATCCTTGCCTACGTTGGGCGCGATCGCCAAGACGCCATTGCGGCGGGCCTGCTGTCACCCGACGCCTTTGATGATGGCCGGGGCGGTGCCTACAACAGTTGGATCCTCACGCACGCTTCCATCGATATCGTTGAGCACAGCTATGGTAAGCCGCGCATCGAGATGAGCGAGGACCTGTTTGAGGAAATTCGCCGAGCCAAGCGCGAGAACTACGAGAAGATCTATAGCAAGGGCGGTATCGAAGGCGATTCCGAGGCGGAGCTGCGCGAGGCGTTCGTAAAGCTCTACGACCGTTGCCTGCGGGATCTAAACAGTGGCGACGAGTCCTCTTACATCTTTAAGCACCATATTTCGCGCATCGAGCAGCAGCTTTCCTACTACGATCGAGCCTATGCCTGGCAGGACGACAAAGATCAAGCGGTGGTGGATTACATCGCGAGCATGACGGATGGCTATTTCTGCGAGCTCACGAGCAAGTTGTTCCCGGGATTGAAGTTTCCGCACCGTACCTATATTAACGAACGGTAGTTCGTATATATTCGGTATACTGTTGACGAACAAAGCTTTTGATTGATGCATGGGATGGCTATGGACGACCTTTTTTCTGTCTCGACGCGCGAGCGTTCCTTTAAAAATGCGCCGCTCGCGGTGCGCATGCGTCCCAATTCGCTCGACGAGTACGTGGGTCAGCAAAAGGCCGTCGGTAAGGGCTCGTGGCTGCGTGCCGCGATCGAGCACGACGTGCTTTCGAGCGTGATTCTGTACGGGCCTGCCGGTACGGGCAAGACGACGCTGGCCCACATTATCGCCAACCATACCAAGAGCGAGTTTGTCGAGGTCAGCGCCGTCACGGGTACCGTGAAGGACCTGCGTCGCGTGATTGATGAGGCCAAGACGCGCCTGAATACGTACGACCGCCGCACCATTCTATTCATCGATGAGATTCACCGCTTCTCTAAGTCGCAGCAGGATGCCCTGCTGCATGCAGTTGAGAACCGTACCGTCATTATGATTGGCGCTACGACGGAGAACCCGTACTTCGAGGTCAACTCGGCACTGCTCTCACGTGGTCGCGTCGTGGAGCTTGAGCATCTGAAGGATGAGGATATCGCCACGCTTATTGAACGTGCGCTTGAGGCGCCGCAGGGCTTGAACGGTAAGTTCTCGGCCGATGAGGATACGGTCAAGACCATCTGCACGCTGGCAGCGGGTGACGCTCGCTCGGCGCTCACGACGCTCGAGCTTGCGAGCGAGATTGCCGTCACGCGTCCTGATACCGAGGGAACGCCAGCGCCCGCGGCGGGGGAGCGCTATCCCATCACCGTGGATGACGTGAAGATTGCCAACCCGCGTCGCGGCTTTACGTATGACAAAAACGGCGACATGCACTACGACATCATCAGTGCGTTCATCAAGTCCATGCGCGGCAGCGACCCCGATGCCACGATCTATTGGCTCGCGCGCATGATCGATGCTGGGGAGGATCCTAAGTTTATCGCTCGCCGTATTATGATTCACGCTTCTGAGGATGTTGGCAACGCCGACCCGCAGGCGCTTTTGGTGGCGCATGCCGCGTTTAAGTCTGCCGAGGTCATTGGCTATCCCGAGTGCCGCATTAACTTGGCTCAGGCTGCACTCTATGTGTGCTTGGCGCCAAAATCCAACGCGTGTGAGGCTTCGATCGATGCGGCGCTGGCCGATATCCATTCTAGTGGGCTTCGCGAGGTGCCGAGTTATCTGCGCGATCGCCATCGCCCGGGCAGCGATGAATACGGTGTGTATAAGTATCCACATGATTATCCCGAAGGCTGGGTCGATCAGCGCTATTTGCCCGAAGGCTTGGAACGCGGTGCATTTTGGCAGCCTGCCGGCCGCGGTTGGGAAGAATGGCGCGTAGAGCAAAGTGAACGCGACCGCAGCGGGAATGCACCGAAGTAGCTGCTGATAATTTTGTCCCACGTTGCTGCTAATGGCATGTTCGGTCCCCTTTGGGGTACCATGGAAAATGTCTGTATATCGATTCCTTTGGGAGGCTTGTATGAGTCCCATTCAAATCGCCTTGCTGCTGCTCGCCGTTGCCGGCGTGTGGGCTATCATTGAGCTCGCGCTTACCCTGCGCAAGACCCGCACCGTTGTCGACTCGCTCGATAAGACCGTTAACGACCTCAACAACACCATCGCCGAGGCTCAGCCTGTGGTGGCAAAGCTCGATGGCGCTGTCGATGAGCTTACGCCGGCGCTTGCCCAGATGGAGCCGCTGCTTAAGTCGAGCAAGACGGCAGTTGATGCCCTTACCTCCAATCTCGTAGAGGTCGAAGCCGTGGTTCGCGACATTTCTGAGGTCACCGGTAGCATGGCCGAGGCCAGCAATGCTGTGTCGAGCGTGACCGACTCTGCCGCCGGTGCTGTGCAGAAGCTCTTCAATAAGGTGAAGGCTCCTGCAGCCGACGCCGATCGCAAGCTCGCCGCTGCCGCTGCGGAGGCCGAGCAGCCTACCGAGCGCGTCCTAATTGGCGAGGACGAGGCCGCCGCGGGCGACGATGATGGTCAGAAGTCTGTATCCAAGCCGGCTCAGTATTACACCTATACGCCCGCCGAGACCTCTGAGGAGTCCTGCGATGAGTAGCGAAGCAACCTGCCCTATCACGCTGACCGTTGCCGGTGACCCGCGTCTCGCTCGCCTTGTGCGCATGACGGCAGCCAACGTTGGTGCCCTGTGTTCCATGTCTGTCGATCGCATCGAGGACATCCGCATGGCTGCCGAGGAAGCCTTTATCTTTGGCTGCACGGCTGTTGATTCCGACGACATCTCAATCAAATTCGATGTCGATGAATCTCACGTTGGCATGACCTTTACCTTTGGCGATCAGGCCACCGTCGACGAGGATGACCAGGCTGCTGTTTATGCCGAGCTTATTTTGGCGAGCGTGTGCGACTCCTACGAAAAGACTGCGGCGCCCCTGACGCTTTCCCTCGACCTCAAGGCGGATATTTAATATGACCGAACGTTCCCGGAGCGGCAAGACCGCTTGGGACAAGGAGAAAACCCGCGAGCTGTTTCGTCGCTACAAGGAGACCGGTGATCCGGACGCCCGCGAACAGCTCGTCATGTCCCATATGAACCTGGTAAGGTTTCTTGCCAACAAATTTAAGAATCGCGGCGAGCCGCTCGACGACCTCATGCAGGTCGGCTATCTGGGTTTGCTCAAGGCTATCGACCGCTTTGACCCCGAGCGCGGACTCGAGTTCACGACGTTTGCGACACCCACTATCCTGGGCGAGATCAAACGCCATTTCCGCGACAAGGGCTGGAGCGTGCGCGTACCGCGTCGTCTGCAGGAGCTCTCGGCCAAGGTCAACCAGGCTACTGACAAACTTACCAACGAGCTGCAGCGTTCGCCCAAGGTTGAGGAGATCGCTGAGTATCTAGATGTGACTGTCGATGAGGTCCTCGAGGCTATGGAATCGTCTTCGGCCTATACCTCGGTGCCCATCGAGGCTCCTGGTGCGTCCGATTCCGACGATGCGCCCTCGATTCTCGACCGTTACGCCGACGATGACAACGAGCTCGACTTTACCGATGACCGCCTGGTGATCGAGGAAGCCATCCGCGATTTCTCGCCGCGCGAGCGCGAGGTGATCGAGCTGCGCTTTGTGAAGGGCATGACCCAGATCGAGATCGCCAAGAAGCTGGGTATTTCTCAGGTGCAGGTTTCGCGTCTGCTGCGCCGCACGCTTAAGAAGATTCAGGACAAGATCGACCCCGACGGAGTGATGATTCGTTCATGAGTGAACACCCCCAACAAACCGATCGCGTGCTGCGCGACACCCGCATTCTGACGCTTCGCATTTGGGCTGTTGTCGGCTGCATTGTCATCGCCGCTGTCATCTTTAACCTTATGGGCATCCTGGCGCCGGTTATCGAGTTTCTCGCTGTCGGCTCCATCATTGCTTTTGTGATGTCCCCGATCACCAATTGGCTCGAGCACCATGGCGTGAATCGCGGCATCGGTTCGCTTATCGCGCTTATTGTTGTTGTTGCCGTGCTCGTCGGTGTCGTTTGCATCTTGTCGCCGATTCTCTTTGGTCAGATCATGGAAGTCCTGAGCCGCCTGCCCGAGCAGCTTCGTGTTGCGGGTGGCGATCTCAATGAGATGATCTCGCATGCCAAGACGCTCAATAACACGCCGCTCAAGGAGTATTTGGACGATAATCTTTCGTCGCTGGTTACCGTGGCATCGAAGTATGTGTCTCAGATTGCTGCCGAGCTTGGCCGCGGTGTGTTCCCGCTCATCACCAATACGGCCTCGCAGTTGTTCGTGATCTTCCTTGGCCTGGTGCTTGCCTACTGGATGGCCTGCGACTACCCTCGCATGCATCACGAGATTTGCACCATCATCGGTCAGGAGAAGGAGACCTCGTACCGCTTTATGGTCGCCATCCTTTCTCGCTCTGTCGGCGGCTACATGCGCGGTATGGTCGTGACGTCCATCTGCGGTGGTTTCCTCGCCTTTATCGGCTTCCTGATTATCGGCCATCCGTATGCGGCGCTCATGGCTATCTTCACTGGCATCATGCACTTGGTTCCGGTCGTCGGTCCCTGGGTGAGCGCGGCAATCGCCACGGTACTCGGCTTTATGTTCAGCCCCATGTTGGCGTTATGGACGCTCATCGTGACGATGGTCGCGCAAAACGTCAACGACAATGTGATTTCGCCTAAGGTCATGCAGAGCTCAGTGCAGGTGCATCCCATTATGAGCCTCACGGCGCTCGTTATTGGCTCGGCACTCATGGGTCCCATCGGCATGATTATTGCCATCCCGCTGTGCGCGGCCCTCAAGGGTATCTTCGTGTACTACTTCGAGAATGAGACCGGCCGCCAGCTTGTGGCCTATGACGGCGCCGTGTTTAAGGGCACACCGTACCGCGATGCCGATGGCAACCCGGTTGCCGCCTACGACGCGCTCGGCGACGACACCTTCATTTACGAGTCCGAGCTCATCGGCAACGAGACTGCGCCCGAGGCCAAGGCCATGCCCAAGCCCGAGCTCGATAATCCCTGGATCAAGCTCTCGGGCCTGCAGCCCGATGCCACGGGCTTCTTCAAGAATCCCTTCGCCAAGGACGATGACTCCAACTCGGACGACGATACCAAAACCGGCATCGACGGCTCCATGGACGACACGGATTCTAAATAGCTCCTATTAACGTTTCTTGAAGTTGTAAATGACAAGAAACGCGAGCAAAGCGATTGATAAGGGGCCGGCAACATAGAAAAAGAGAATGTCAATTGCGCGTAGAGTGTAATAAGCCTTATTGCCGGACATTACTGCATACAACACGTAGCCAAATGCTGGTTGGTTTGCGTACCAGCAGGAGAAAGCCAAAAGCGTTAAAAGTGCCGCTAACAGAAGTGCATTGAGGAAAAATCGTTTGCTTTTCATCGATCGCTCCTTCCGCGTGACTCTCATATGTAATTCTACAGCAGCCCTTTTTCAAAGGATCGGACAGTACTAAATTACGTGCACTTTCGCTGGAGGGTCGCTGTTTGGCGACCCTCTTTTTTGCATGGGCGCGGTGGGATGGTAATATCGTTACGTTTGAACTGTTTCGATGTGAAACCGAGGAGATTCCCTCTATGAGTGCTGACTACCCGTCAATGACTACGGCCGAGATCCGCTCCAAGTTCCTCAACTTCTTTGAGGAGCGCGGTCTTAAGCTCTATCCTTCTTCGTCCCTCGTCCCCGATGATCCCTCGCTGCTGCTTGCCAACGCCGGCATGAACCAGTTTAAGGAGTACTACCAGGGCAAGAAGACCATGAAGGAGATCGGCGCGATCTCCTGCCAGAAATGCGTCCGCACCAACGACATCGATTGCATCGGCGAGGACGGCCGTCACCTGTCGTTCTTCGAGATGCTCGGCGATTTCTCTTTTGGCGGCGTCTCCAAGGAGCAGGCTTGCGCATGGGCCTTTGAGCTCATCACCAAGGAGTTCAAGCTGCCGCTCGACCGCCTGTACTTTACCGTCTTTACCGAGGACGACGAGACCCACGACGTGTGGCGTTCTCTGGGCGTTGCCGAGGACCACATCTCCCGCCTGGGCGAGGACGACAACTTCTGGGCCGCTGGCCCCACCGGCCCCTGCGGTCCGTGCTCCGAGATCTACTTTGACATGGGCGAGGAGGTCGGCTGCGGCAGCCCCGACTGCAAGCCCGGCTGCGACTGCGACCGCTTCCTGGAGTTCTGGAACCTCGTCTTTACCCAGTACGACCGTCAGGAGGACGGCTCCATGCCGGAGCTGCCGCACCGCAACCTCGATACGGGCATGGGCCTGGAGCGCATGGCCGCTATCATGCAGCACAAGACTGCTAACTACGACGGCGATCTGATGCAGCACCTCATCAAGCTGGGCGAGGAGATCAGCGGCAAGACCTATGACGCCGACGATTACTCCGGCGCCAGCCGTTCTCTTCGCATCATCGCCGACCACTCCCGTGCCGTCGACTTCATGATCTCTGACGGCATCCTGCCCGGTAACGAGGGTCGCGAGTACGTCCTTCGCCGCCTGCTCCGTCGTGCCGTGTTCCACGGTCGCCTGCTGGGCATCGAGGGCGCTTTCCTGACCAAGTTCATCGACGAGGTTAACGCTCAGATGGGCGAGGCCTATCCCGAGCTGCTCAAGAACGTCGCGCTCGTCAAGGGTATCGTTGCCTCCGAGGAGGAGCGCTTCTCCACGACGCTCGACAACGGTCGCGTCTATCTGGATGAGGCACTGGCAGCGCTTGCCGAGGGCGCCGTGCTTCCGGGCGATGTTGCCTTTAAGCTGCACGACACCTTTGGTTTCCCCATCGACCTAACCGTCGAGATCGCCGGCACCGCTGGCCACGACGTCGACATGGACGGCTTCATTGCCTGCATGGAGGACCAGAAGGCCCGCGCCCGCGCCAATGCCAAGGGCGACGCCTGGGGCAGCTTCAACGACGTGTGGGTTGAGCTTTCCGACAAGGTCGTCGCGACCGAGTTCGACGGCTATGACAACGATGTGATCGAGGGCGCCAAGGTTGTCGCCATCGTGCGCAACGGCGAGTCCGTCGAGTCCGCTGCCGCCGGCGAGGACGTCGAGGTTGTGCTCGACCGCACCCCGTTCTATGCCGAGATGGGTGGTCAGCAGGGCGATGCCGGCAAGCTTTCCGCCGAGGGCGTTGTTCTGACCGTTGCCGACACCAAGAACCACAACGGCCTGTATGCCCACGTCGCGCACGTTGCCGATGGCACGCTGACTGTCGGTGCCGCTGTTACCGCCGCGCTCGACGCCGAGCGCCGTGGCTTCCTGCGCCGCAACCACACCGCCACGCACCTGCTCGACGCCGCCCTTAAGCAGGTCCTGGGCGAGCACGTCTCCCAGGCCGGCTCGCTGGTGACGCCCGAGCACCTGCGCTTTGACTTCACGCACTTCGAGGCTCTGTCCTCCGAGCAGCTCAAGGCTGTCGAGGACCTGGTCAACCAGCAGATCTTCGCTTCCAAGCCGGTCGTGACCCGTGTCATGGGCATCGACGAGGCTAAGGCCGCCGGCGCTGTCGCTCTGTTTGGCGAGAAGTACGGCGATGTCGTCCGCGTCGTCTCCGTGGGCGCCGAGGACCAGCCGTTCTCCCGCGAGCTCTGCGGTGGCACGCACGCTGCCAACACTGCTGAGATCGGCCTGTTCAAGATCATTTCCGAGTCCTCTACGGGCTCGAATGTCCGTCGTATCGAGGCCGTGACCTCTAAGGGTGCTCTCGACTATATGGCCGACCGCCTGGCGCTCGTCGACGCCGCCGCCGCTGCGCTCAAGTGCCGCGTAGACGAGGTTCCCGCTCGCGTGGAGAACCTGCAGGCCGAGCTGCGCGAGACGTCCAATAAGCTCAAGAAGGCTCTGACCGGTGGCTCCTCCGACGCCATCTCCAGCGCCATCGAGGGCGCCGTCGAGCTCGACGGCTATAAGCTCGTTGTCGCTGAGCTCCAGGGCCTTGAGGCTGCCGACCTGCGCAACGTATGGGATACCGTGCATCAGAAGGTCGCCGGCCCTGTTGCTTGTGTCGTCGCCAGCGTGACTGAGAAGGGCACTCCGGCCCTGCTCGCTGCCGGCTCCGATGACGCCGTCAAGGCCGGTTTCCACGCCGGTAACGTGATCAAGCAGATCGCGGGTCTGGTCGACGGTCGCGGTGGCGGTCGTCCCAACATGGCCCAGGCCGGTGGCAAGAATGCTGCCGGCATCGCCGATGCCCTCGCGGCCGCTAAGACCGCGCTCGGCGCCTAAGAATCTAAGAAGTCGCTGTGGTTGCGCTCGCGCTGGACATAGGGGAGACCAGGATTGGCATCGCCGTCTCGAGCCGTGATGGCAAGATGGCGATGCCTGTTAAGGTGCTTCCGGCTGCCGAGGTCACCGGTATGGCCAAGACGTTCCGCTACCTGGTTGAGGACTATGAGCCCGACATCCTGGTAAGCGGACGTCCCCTGACCATGGCCGGTGAGCCCGGCCCTCAGGCCGAGCGCGTTGCCGCTGTGGCGCAAAAGATTGCCGACGAGCTCGATCTTCCGTTGGAGTTTGAGGACGAGCGTCTGTCCTCGCAAGAGGCCAAGCGTATCCTGCGCGAGCAGGGACTCAACGAAAAGCAGATGAGGGGCAAGATCGACATGATTGCCGCCAGCCTGTTTTTGCAGACGTGGCTCGATCGTAAAAACGAGGAGGTTTCGCATGCCTAGTGTTTCCGATCCGCGCCAGCCGAATCGTACACAGCAGCCGGCGTCGCGCCCTGCCCAGCCTGGCCAGCGCGCAGCTCAGCCTGCCGCGCGCCCGGCGCAGTCCTTCTCTCGTTCGGCCCAACCTGTTCAACAGACGGGTCAGCAGCCTTCTGCTCGTTCGGTTCAGCATTCGGCTTCTCACGCGGCTCAGCAGCCCACTGCTCGTACGGCCCAGCCTGCAGGCGGCACCCGCTTTAAGCAGCAGGCACCTACCCAGCGAACGCAGGCCCCCCAATCGCATTCGCATCACGCTCGTGGTTCGCATGGCGTTGCTCCGGCGACCCGCTCGAGCTACAACACGCATGCTCGTCGCGGTGCTCAAAAGAAAAGCTCCCCGGTGCCTATGATTATCGGTGGCGTTGTTGCCGTGCTTGCGCTTGTCGCGATCGTTTTCTTTGTCGTGCCAGCCGTCAAGGGCTTCTTTGGCGGTGAGGGTGCGAAAGTCGTTGCAGGCCAGCAGGTTACTATCACGATTCCCGATGGTGCCTCGGGTGACAGCATCGCTTCGATTCTCTCCGAGAATCATATCGTCGAAAATCCCAAGGATTATTATGCGGCGGTGAAAAAGCTCAACGCCGATATGTCGCTCAAGCCTGGTGATTATTCGTTCACCACACTCATGGATGCGACCAAGGTTGTTCAGCAGCTCATGGAAGGCCCCAACGCGGGCTCCAATGCGCTGACTATCCCTGAGGGCCTAACCGTCGATCAAGTCGCCGACCGTGTGGCCCAGGCCTACGACAGCATCTCTAAGGAAGACTTCCTCAACCAGGCCAAGGCCTCCAACTACGTTGACGACTATAGCTTCCTTAAGGGCGCCGCCAACGATTCGCTCGAGGGTTTCTTGTTCCCCAAGACCTATTCGCTGGGCGATTCGCCGACGGCCGATGACGTGATTCGCGCCATGCTCGATCAGTTTAAGACCGAGTACAAGTCGCTTGACTTTGCGAGCTGCGAAGCCAAGATCAAGGAACGCTACGGCGTGGAGATGTCCGACTACGACATCGTCAACTTGGCCTCTATCGTTGAGCGCGAGGGCCTCAACGCCGATCAACGTGCGCATGTGGCCTCGGTTTTCTACAACCGCCTTGCCGGCAAGCTCGACGGTCTGCGCTATCTCAATAGCGATGCGACTATGATGTATGTCACCGGTGGCGAGGTTACCGCCGACGACCTGCAGAGCGATAGTCCGTATAACACCTATAAGCATGAGGGTCTGCCACCCACGCCCATCTGCTCTCCGTCGCTCGAGGCACTCAAGGCCACGCTTGAGCCGACCGACTCCGATGACCTGTATTTCTACATTACGCAGGACGAGGAGTACTTCTCGCAAACCTACGAAGAGCATCAACAGTCTTGGAATTAGCATGAGGATTTTTAGCCCCAAACGTTACGTTGCCTCGGTCGATCGCATCGACCTTAATACCCTGTGGGCCGACGGCAAACGCGCCATTCTGCTCGATCGCGATAACACCTTGGTGCCGCGCGACACCGAGCAGGTTCCCGCCGCGGTTTCCGCTTGGCTCGATGCCGCCCGCGCCAAAGGCTTTAAGCTGTGCATGGTGTCCAACAACTGGCATCGCGACCAGGTCATGAGCTCTGCACGCGAGCTGGGACTCGAGGCCATCAGCCACGCCATGAAGCCGGCGCCGTTTGCCCTCATGGCGGGTCTTAAGCGCCTCGGCGCCACGGCCGACGAGGCGGTGCTGATCGGTGATCAGCTCTACACGGACGTGTGGAGCGGCAACTTCGCCGGCGTCGATACCATTCTGGTAAAGCCGCAGGCGACGCAGGACCTGTGGTATACGCAGATCTTCCGTATCTTTGAGCGCCGGGCCCTGCGCGACCTTCCCTGCGAGGAATAGGTCTCGCTATGTCCCAGCATACCAAACACGGCTGTGACCATATCTTCTTTATCGGCTTTTTGGGCGCGGGCAAATCGACGCTCGCGCGCAACGTCGGCACTATGTTCAAGCGGCGTTTTATCGATACCGACCGCCTGGTCGTGCGCCGTTGCGGTAAGTCGGTAACCGAGATTTTTCAGACCGAGGGCGAGGATCGTTTTCGCGAGCTCGAGACCTCGGCGCTCCGTTCGCTCCAAAGCGAGCGCAGCCTGTTGGTTTCGTGCGGGGGCGGTATCGTCGAAACGCCGGTGAATATTGAGCTGATGCACGAAATGGGTACGTGCGTGTACCTCGAGGGCGACTTCGAGGATTCGATTCGCCAGATTCGTCGGTCCGACACGCGCCCCGATTTCCGTTCGCCCGAGCACGCTGCGCGCCTGTTTGAGCATCGCCGTCCGCTGTATCGCCAGGCCGCCGACCTTACCCTTGATATTCGCAACAAGTCCTTCGAGGACGTTTCCTACCTTTGTGCCGAGATGCTTTTGGAGCGTGGACTGCTATGATTCGCCGTCAACTGATCAATTTCCAAAACCGCAGTGTCGATGTCCGCGTCGGATTGGGCGCGTTCGATGAGCTGTCGCGCATGTTTGCCTCGGCTGTGGGCAAACCTAAGCGCGCGATGGTGGTTTGGAACTCCGCCACATCCGAGCGTTTTGGTGAGGTCGTCGAGCATGCGCTGGTCGACGCCGGTTTTGTCGTGTCGCCGCTAGTCCTCGAGGTTTCGCCTGCTGGTGCCACGCTGGTCGATGCCGATACCGTCTTTGGCGCCCTGTCGGCTAACGGCATTACCTGCGACGATTTGGTTGTCGCTGTCGGCGATACAGCGACCTGCTCGGTCGTTTGTTGGTGTGCCAATCAGTGGTGCGGTCGCACCGAGTGCGCCTTACTGCCGACGACGTTCGACGCCATGCTCACGGTCGCGACGACCATGAAGCCGCTCGTCGCCTCGTCGGCCAATGCGCTTCCCGCTATCGCGTTCCGTCCCGAACCGGGCTTGGTCGTGTGTGACCTCGACCTTGTTCGCGAGGCGGACCCCGAGGACCTTAAGCTCGGCTATGTGGTACTTGTTGGCACCATGCTTTCGAGCAGCAAGTCCCGCTGGAATCAGTTTACTGAGACCGTCCCCGAGATTCTCGCGGGCGAGGAGGTCGCGCTCGTCAATGCCGTTCAATGGTCTCAGACTGCCCGCAAGGACGTACTGATGGCCACGAACCCGAGCGCCCGCCATGCGCTCGATTTTGGCAAGACGGGGGAGCGCACCCTGCGCGCCTGCTTGGGCGATGCCGCTTCGCAGGTCCCTGCCTACCAGCTGTTGTCCGAGGGCATGCGCTTTGAGGCGCGCCTTGCCCACGACGCCTGCGACTTCGATATCGATTACGTTTTTGAGGTCGATGACTGCCTGGAGGACTTTGGTATCGAGGAACTTGCCTTCGACCTGGAGCCTGCCGCATATATCGAGGAGTTCCGCAAGCAGCAGTTCGCTCGCTCGAATCGCAGCATGCTGCCGCTGCCCGCAGCACTCGGTGCCATTCGCCTAACGAGCGTTGAGGACGAGGTTCTTGAGCGCCATGCTCACGCCTACTTGGCTTCTCGCAAAGAACTTCTCTAAGATTTATTGACATCCATTGTCTTTCGTATCATGTTGAGGGGCGGGTTTTCAATCGGTTGCGGATCGCATGCGATTCCGTCGTTCGATTGAGACCCGTCCCGTCTATATAGAGACAACAAGAAAGGAATCTGCATGTCTGAGTTTGCTGCCGGTCCTGCCGGTCGTATCGAGCGTGTCCGTGCCCTGATGGCCGAGCGTGGCTACGACGCCATCGTGGTGCGCGACGAGGCCAACCTTCGTTGGCTTACGGGCGTGAAGGGCGTCTTCGACTACACCTTCGAGTTCCCGCACGCTGCGTTTATTACGGTCGACCAGTGCCTGTTCCACACCGACTCGCGCTACCTCAACAGCTTTGAGGAGAACACGCCCGCCGGCAGCCCCTGGGTCTACGACATGGACGAAGGCACCATCCCCGGTTGGGTCGCCGGCAAGATTGTGGCTAACAAGTGCCGCGTCTGCGCTGTCGAGGACGATATGCAGATTAATTTCTACCAGGGTATTCAGCGCGGCCTGGAGGACCGCTCCGTTGCCTGCATGCTGCCGCTGATGCATGACGACATCCGCAAGATGCGCGCCATCAAGGATGCCGAGGAGATCGAGCTCATGCGCCATGCACAGTCGATCACCGATGCCGCCTTCCAGCATATGCTCGGCTTTATTAAGCCCGGTATGACCGAGAAGCAGGTTCGCAACGAGCTCGAGAATTTTATGTTCGCCAACGGCGCCGACAGCCTTGCCTTCGGCTCCATCGTGGCGAGCGGTCCCAACACCGCCAACCCGCATGCCGTCCCGAGTGACCGTGTCATCGAGAAGGGCGATTTCGTTCTCATGGATTACGGCGCGGGCTACTGCGATTATCGTTCCGACATGACGCGCACCGTTGTGATGGGCGAGCCTACCCAGGAGCAGCTCGACCTGTACGCGCTCGTGCGCCGTACGCACGAGGAGTGCGTCGCTGCCATTCATCCGGGCGTCGAGGGCAACGACATCTTCAAGCTTTCCAAGAAGATCATCGGCGATGCCGGCTATGGCGATTATTACAACCATGGTCTGGGTCACGGCGTGGGCATCGACATCCATGAGCTGCCCAACTTCAACCGCAGCAAGAACACCATCGAGGTCGGCTCGGTTATCACCATGGAGCCCGGCGTGTATCTGCCCGGTGTGGGCGGCGTGCGTCTGGAGGACTACGGCGTGGTCACCGAGAACGGCTACGAGCCCTTCACCAAGACCCCGCACGACCTGCACGTCATCGATTGCTAGCCCATTTCGATAGATTTTTGGGGCGGGGCGTCCGGATCGATTCGGACGCCCCGCGTTCTCTTTTTATGCGCTCGCTGCAGCAGCCGTCTGCAAGTGTATAATTTCTATCGTATGTAATTTGGACGCTTGTGCGTTCTGCCCATAACAAGAAAGGTCGCTATGCCTACCATTTCTACCGCCGACTTCAAGAACGGCCTCGGTCTCCGCATTAAGGACAAGGTCTACACCATCGTCGAGTTCCAGCATGTCAAGCCGGGCAAGGGCGGCGCGTTTGTGCGCTACAAGACCCGCGACATCAAGAGCGGGCGTGTCGTCGAGAACACCTGTAACGCCGGCACCAAGTTCGAGAGCGTCATGCTCACCACCCGTGAGTTCCAGTATCTCTACAACGATGGCGCCGACTACATCTTCATGGACAACGAGACCTATGAGCAGGTTCCCGTTCCCGAGGACATGGTGGGCGAGAACTCCAAGTGGCTGCGCGAGAACGACATTTGCCAGCTGCTCTTCGCCGACGATGAGCTCATGGGCGTGACTCCGCCGATGTTCATCGAGACCACCATCGTCCAGACCGACCCGGGCTTTAAGGGCGACACCGTCCAGGGTTCCACCAAGCCGGCCACGATCGACACCGGCGCTGTCATCCAGGTCCCCATGTACCTCAACGAGGGCGAGGTCATCAAGGTTGACACCCGCGACGGCAAGTTCGTCTCCCGCGTCTAGCAACCAACTCTTCTAGGAGGACTCATGCCCCAGGAAATCAAGATTGACGGCATCGGCATTTCGCCCGATGTTCTGACCGCCATCGTCTCACGCGCCGTCACGGATGTCGAGGGCATCGCCTCCGTTGGCGTCAAGGACCTTGCCACCAACCTTGTCTCCATGATGCTTTCGTCCAAGGCCCCGGCTTCCGAGCCGGCGGTCGAGGCCGAGGTCGTCGGCGACAAGCTCGCACTCACCGTGCGTGTCGTGGTGTTCTTTGGCTATCCGTTCAAGAAACTCGCCGAGGCCGTTCGCGCCGCCGTGGTCGCCGCCATCGATGCCCAGGTTGGCGTCGAGGTCGAGCGCGTTGACGTTTGCATCGACGGCCTCGTTTTCCCCAAGGAGTAACCTTTGAGCCTTAAGGTTTATCGCGGGCGTACGCTTGCCCGCAGTCAGGCGCTGCAGCTGCTGTTCCAGGCCGAGGCCACGGACAGCCCGCTCGAGCGCGTCCTCGAGGGCGATTTCCTGATCTCTAAGGGTCCCCTCGACCCCTATGCGCTGGAGCTTTGTCGCGGTGCCTACGAGCATATCGACCGCATCGACTGCGCTCTGCGCTCCGTTGCCAAGAACTGGGATCTTATGCGCATGCCCGGCGCCGACCGCAACCTGCTGCGTATCGCCGTTTACGAGATGCGTTTCCTCACCGACGAGGAGGTCTCGGACGCCATCGTGATCAACGAGGCCGTCGAGCTTGCCAAGGCCTATGGCACCGACCAGTCCGCGTCGTTCGTCAACGGCGTGCTGGGTAAGATCGCTCGCAGCGAGGAGCTGCCGGGCGAGGACCTGTACCAGGAGCTGCTGGCCGAGGATCGTGCTCGCGAGGAGGCGCAGGCTGCAGAGGCGGCCGCAAAGGTCGCCGCCGCTCAGGCTGCCGCCGGTGTACTTGCCGAGGATGCGGACGCTGCTGAGGCCGTCGAGGCCGACTCCGTCGAGGAGTAGTCATGCCAGAGGGTTCTGTCCGCAACTTCGACGAGATCTCGGACCGTCTGGACCAGATCATCGCTACCGTTCGCTCCAAGGATACCTCCTTGGAGCGTTCGCTCGATTTGTTTGACGAAGCGATTGAGCTGGGCTCCCGTGCGGTCGATATGGTCGACAAGTTTGAGCTGACGCCGCGAGAGGCCGACAAGCTCGAGCAGGAATACGATGAGGATGCGGCAAACGAATCCCAGGATAGCTAGGCCGCATCTCCGGATACGAATGGTTGATGGCATTCATGAAACGCGTGCGTCTTGATGACGAACTGATTTCACAGGGCATCTGCGCCGATCGCGCGGATGCCCTTCGCACTCTTATGGCCGGCTTGGTCTCGAGTGGCGGCGAGCGCTTGACTTCGCCGGGCCTTAAGGTAACCCCGGGCCTGCCGTTGCACGTGAAGGGGCGCATTCCCTATGTTGGCCGCGGCGGTCTTAAGCTCGAAGGCGCGCTTGATGCGTTTGACATCAATCCGACGGGTCTTGCCTGTCTGGATGTGGGCTGCTCTACCGGCGGCTTTACCGATTGCCTGCTCAAACGCGGAGCTGCGAGCGTTGTCTCGGTGGACGTAGGTCGCGCCCAGTTCGATTGGTCGTTGCGTCAGGACGATCGCGTGACGCTGCATGAGCGCACAAATGTGACGCAGCTGCCTGAGCTTGGCTATGCCGGCGCCATCGACCTAGCTGTGTGTGATGTCTCGTTTACCAGCATCGCGAACATTATCGATGCGGTGCTGGCGTGCCTGGCGCCTACGGGTGCATTCTGCACGCTCGTAAAGCCGCAGTTTGAGGCTCCGGCGGCGCTGGTGGGCGAGGGCGGCATTGTGACCGATCCCGCTGTGCGCCGCGATACGCTCGTGGCGGCGGTTGAGCTCTTTGCTGCCAAGGGGCTGTTCCCGGTCGATGTGTGCGTGTCGCCCATTCATGGTGCCAAGGGCAACGTTGAATTTTTCCTGTACGGCACGAGATTTGAATCTGGCGACCGCTCGCAAGACGTGCTGCAATCCCAGGTATCGGTTTTGAGCGAGAAAGCTGCAACGCTATGAAGGTCTTTCTGGTTCCCAATTACTACAAGCAAGAGGCGGTCGAGAGCGGCCTGATGCTCGAGCTTTGGCTGACGCGCCAGGGCTATGAGGTGGCATGGGCTGCCGACCAGCGATCCAAGATTCAGAGCACGCCTGATATTGACGGCTCCGATCTGGTCATTACGCTCGGCGGCGACGGTACGTTGCTGCGCGCTGCCCGCATCCTCAACCATCGCGAGATTCCTATCCTCGGTCTTTCCTATGGTCACCTGGGCTTTTTAACTGCTGCGAGCCCCGAGGAGCGCGACATTCTGCAGGTCGTGAGCGACGCCCTTTCCGGCGAGCTGCACGTGAGCCGTCGCGCTACCATCGCCGCGGATATCGTGTCCGTGCGCGAAGACGGTACGAAGGATGTCGTGCGCACCTTCGCCCTCAACGACATGGCGCTTACCCGCGGTCCGCTGTCCGATATGGTCGAGTTCGACATCACGGTGTCGGGCCACCATATCGACCGACTGCGTGGCGACGGCGTGGTCGTGTCCACGGCGACTGGTTCTACGGGTTACGCGCTCAGTGCCGGTGGCCCCATCGTGAGCCCCGACTATACGGGCATGGTCTGCGTACCTATTGCGCCGCACACCATTCAGGCCCGCGCCTTCTTGACTTCGCCGAGTGATGTCGTCGAAATCTTTATGTCTGATGACCGTCCGAGCGTTCCGGCGATCGCTATCGATGGACAGTTTATTACCTGCGATGGCACCGTTGAGAGCGTGGCCGTGCGTCGTGGGCCCGGTGATGTGCTGCTGCTGGATTACGGCCCCGAGAGCTTCTATAACTCGGTGAGCCGCGTATTCTACGGAGTCCGTCATGATCGATGAGCTGCAGGTTTCTAACATTGCACTCATTCGCGAGACGACGCTGGTGCCGAGTGCCGGCCTGACTGTCCTGACCGGCGAGACCGGCGCCGGCAAGACCGCGCTGCTCTCGGCCCTCAAGCTTATTTTGGGCGAGCGCGCGGATTCGTCGACGGTGCGCGAGGGCGAGGCGCTGGCGAGCGTCGAGGCGCGGCTGTTCGACGGTCCACACGACACGGAGGGTTTTACCGTGCAGCGCAGCCTTTCTGCCGAGGGCCGCAGCCGAGTGAAGATTGACGGCCGCATCGCCAGTGTGCGCGAGCTTTCGGAGCGCGTTGGCGTGATGATGGATCTGTGCGGCCAACACGAGCACCAGCGCTTGCTCGATCCGGCACATCACGTTGCGATGGTCGATGCCTGGGCTGGGCGCGCGGCGCTCGAGGCGCTGGATGCGTACCGTGCCTGCTTTAAAGCATCGCGCGCTGCCGCCAAGGAGGTTCGACGTGTCGAAGAGGCCTCGCGCGCGCAGGGGAGCCGCGTCGAGGAGGCGCGCTTTGCCCTCGAGCGCATCGGCGAGGTCGACCCCAAGCCGGGCGAGTATGAGGAACTCGAGGAACTGCTGCCGCGCTCCGAACATGCCGAGGTACTGGTTGCCACGGCTAACGATGCCCATGCATCGCTTGCCTCTGAAGGGGGAGCGCTCGATGCCGTGAACAGCGCCGTGGCAGAACTTTCCCGCATGGCTACCGTCGATCGCAAACTGGGCGACATTGCCGATGCACTTTCGGATGCCTGTATCTCCCTTGAGGATTGCGCGAACGAGCTTCGTGCCTATCGCGATGGCATCGCCTTCGACCCGCGCGAGCTCGCTCGCATGCGTGAGCGGTATTCCGACCTCAAGGGTCTGTTGCGTCAGTGGGGTCCCACTATGGACGATGTTTTTGCCATGCGCGATCGCTCGCAAGAGCTGCTGTCCCTGGTTGATGATGGCGATGAACAGATCAAAAAGGCGCGTGAGGCACTCGGGAGCGCCGAGCGCGAGTTGTTTGCCGCTGCCAAGGCACTTAAGCGCGCACGCAATACGGCGGCCCCGCGCTTCTGCCACGAGGTCGGCCGCCAGATGGCTCGCTTGGAGATGGGTGGCGCCGAGCTCGTCTGGGAGTCGCGCGATCTTCCCCGTGCTGAGTGGACGCCCGTTGGTCCTTCGAGCTACGAGCTGCTATACCGCAGCGGTGCCGGCTTGACGCCACGTCCCCTGCGCCGCATTGCGTCGGGCGGCGAGCTCAGCCGCGTCATGCTGGCAAGCAAGGTCGTCCTCGGTAACGCGGACGGTGTTGATACGCTGGTGTTTGACGAGGTCGATGCCGGTGTCGGTGGCTCCACGGCGCGTGCGCTCGCGGGCGTGCTGGCAGATCTCGCCGCTACTCATCAGGTGATTGTCGTAACCCACTTGGCGCAGGTCGCCGTCATGGCTGACAAGCATTATGTCGTCAGCAAGGAACCGGGCGATGTTCCCCAGACGCATTTGGACGAGGTAACCGGCGAAGCGCGTATCGCCGAGATCGCCCGCATGTTGAGCGGCGATCAGTCCGAGGCAAGCCTGGCGCACGCCAAGCAGATGCTCGAAGAAGCTCGAGGTTAGGTCGTATCAGCTGTGTTGGTGGGACAAAATAGACTGAAATTTTTGTCCCACTACGCGTTTTACTCAACGACCTTATCCGGCTGGATGAGCTCCTCGTAGTAGCTGATATGCTCGCGAGCGTCTTCAATCTCGGGCAGCAGAAAGTTGTAGATGACCTCTATGATCATCGTGGCGCTGATCTTAGAGAATGCAAAGTCGCCCGTCGTCAGCAGCGCTTCGTGATTGACGGTATTAAAGGTGTAGTCGGCGAGGCGCGCAAGTGGAGACTTGCTATCGCTGCTGATGACGACCACGGTTGCGCCGCAGTCGCGAGCCGCTTTTGCCATGCGATTCAGTCGGCGCGATTTGCCAGAGTTTGAGATTAGCACGATGACGTCACCCGGGCGCAACGTGAGCGCAAAGCCGATTGATGTCTCGCTAATGGTGCTCGCCATGCAGCGCAGGCCCAGCTGCGAAAACTTAAACGTCGCATCGAGCGCGACCGCGTTCGTATTGCCCACAGCCGCAAACTCAATAACCCCTGCATGCTTAAGGGCATGCACAACAGCCGCCAGCGTATCGTGGTCGATCCCGTCGATGGTCGCATTAAGCTCGCTAACCTTGGCAGCCAGGATGTTCTTGAGGCTCTGCTCCATATTGTCGAGCGAGACCTCGTCGGTCAGGCCCTCGTTACGCTGGCTTTCCAAATCCCTCGCCAACGAAAACTGAAAGCTGCGGAAGCTACCAAAGCCAAGCTTGCGGCAGAAGCGCGAAACGGTCGCCTCTGACGTGGCGGCGGCGCGTGAGAGCTGAGCCGCCGTGAGGCGCGGCGCCTCGGACTGGTGCTCCAATATATAGTCGACAATGCGCTGCTCGGATTCGCTGTATCCCTGATGGGTGCTAATGAGGGAAAGTGCGCTCTTGCTACTATCGGTCATGGATGGCTCCTGGTTGGCATGAAAATCTAATTTGATTTGCAATGCCATAGTATACGGGCATTTTCAATTACAAGATACACCTTGCCGTTTCAAGTGTTGATGGTAAACTTTCACTTACCGTTTACGGTTATGAAAGAACCTTTCACCGGAGAATTGCACCTTGTCTCTTCTCACGCGGACGGTAGGTTGGTATCTTTCAGTTGTGGAAAAACGCGCATCGAAGCGCTTGTAGGGGAGCGCCCGCGGGCGCTGTACTCAAGAAGGAGGGACACATGGCTAAGTTTGACATCATCGCCGCGACCGGTTGCCCGACCGGCATTGCGCACACCTTCATGGCGAAGGAGGCGCTGGAGAAGGCAGCTGCCGAGCGCGGTCTGACCATTAAGGTCGAGACTCATGGCCAGGTCGGTGTCGAGAACGAGCTCACCAAGAGTGAGATCGCTGGTGCCAAGGCCGTCGTCGTTGCAGCCGACAAGGATGTTCAGGCTGAGCGTTTCGCCGGCAAGCCCATGGTTTCCGTTGGTGTTTCCAAGGCCCTGTCCGTTGAGGCCGCCGGTAAGCTGATTGACCGCGCACTCGCCGCCAAGGGCGACAGCACGGTTGCAGCCGCTGCCGATGTCGAGGACGAGGTCGAGGAGAAGGAGTCCATCGGCCACATCATCTACAAGCACCTTATGAACGGCGTCAGCCACATGCTGGTCTTCGTCGTTGCTGGTGGTGTTCTGACCGCCGTTTCGTTCCTGTGGGGCATTACGTCCTTCGATTCGACGGCGTCTGACTACAACAGCTTTGCTGCGATGCTCAAGATCATCGGCGGCATCGCCATGAACCTCATGGTTCCGGTGCTTTCCGCCTACATCGCCGAGTCCATCGGCAAGCGCCCTGCGCTCGTCCCCGGCTTTGTTGCCGGTATGATCGCCATTCAGGGCCTGCCTGTTAACGCCGAGACCGGCATGATCGACGCCGGTGGCGCCGGCGTGGGCTTCGGCTTCCTGGGCGGCATCGTCGGTGGCTTCCTCGCCGGTTATGTCATCCTGCTGCTCGAGAAGGTCTTTGCCGGTCTGCCCAAGAACCTGGACGGCCTCAAGGCTATCTTCCTGTACCCGCTGTTCTCTACCGCTATCGTCGGTCTGGTCATGCTCGGCATCTCTGGCCCCATGGCTGCCATCAACACCGCCATGATGGACTTCCTCAAGGGCCTGTCCGCCTCTGGCGCCGTTGTCCTGGGTCTTGCCATCGGCTGCATGTGCGCCTTTGACATGGGCGGTCCGGTCAACAAGGCTGCTTACGTCACCGGTACCGCTATGCTCACCGAGGCTCTGGCCGCCGGTGTTGGCACCGACACTTACAACTTCGGCACCAACTTCATGGCTGCCGTCTCCGCCGCTTGCATCGTTCCGCCGCTGATCACCACCTTCGCCGTCGTCGTCGGCAAGAAGTATTTCAGCCAGGAGGACCATGACGCCGGTGTCGTCAACCTCATCCTTGGTTGCACCCACATCACCGAGGGCGCCATTCCGTTCATGACCAAGAACATTTGGCCCGTCATGCCCATCATGATGCTCGGTTCCTCTATCGCTTCGATCCTGACCATTATGTTCAACGTTCACGATCCGGCGCCTCACGGTGGCTTCCTGGTCCTGCCCGTTGTCGAGAACGGTCCGCTGTGGGTCCTCGCGATCCTCATCGGCGCTGTGGTCGGTGGCATCCTGTTCGTGGCCTTCAAGAAGTACGACTTCGAGAAGAACCAGAAGGCCGCTCCTGTAGCCAAGCCCGTTGAGGCCCCCAAGGCCGCTGCCGTCGAGGCCCCCAAGGCCGAGGCTGCCGACTTCGTGAAGGTCGAGAATGTCTTTGTCGCCGAGGACTTCGCTTCTCGTGACGAGGCTCTGAGCTTCGTTTCCAACCAGGCCGTCAAGGCCGGTATCGCAAGCGACGCCGACGCCGTGATGAACGCCTTCCTGGCCCGCGAGGCCGAGGGCACCACGGGCATGATGGAGGGCTTCGCCATCCCGCATGCCAAGTCCGACGCCATTACCGAGGCTGCCGTCATCGTCGTCAAGGACGAGTCTGGCGTGACCGGTTGGGATACCATGGACGGCGCTCCCGTCAACGTTGCCATCGCCCTGCTCATTCCGGGCGCTCAGGCTGGCACCACGCACCTCAAGATCCTGTCCAAGGTCGCCGAGGCGCTCATGGACGAGGACTTCCGTGCCACTGTCAAGGGTTCCACCGACGCCGCCGAGATCGCCAAGACGATCAACGCCCGCCTGGTCTAATCCAGCAGTTAGCGAATAATATCGCCCCTGTAACAAAGGCGGAGACCCTCTCCAGGGCCTCCGCCTATTTTTCTATCCCTCCCATAAGTTGCGGTGAAATAGGGACTGCTTAAACGATTCAACCCCAAATTCAGTCCCTATTTCACCGCAACTTAAAAAAGGGCATAGAGGGGGCTGCCTATCGAGTCTTTGTCGCGAACAGTTCATCAGCCAGAATTCTTTTCAGCCGATATTACTCTGGACCGACCGAGTTTCCGCAGCTTGCTCGCCGGGCGGGGCGATTAAGTTTGTCGCGAGTTCCGCACGCAAAGGAAAGCACTTAATGTGCTTTCCGTCTTGCGCAGGACTGTAGAGCAGCAAACTTAATCGCCCCGCCCGGCGAGCAAGCGGACGACAAACACATCTGTCCAATAATTCGTCTGAAACACAATGAAAAACCGTTTGATGTGAGTTAATATAAACAACGTCGTGAATCTGACTCCTGCCACATGCATGACAGGGGTTAAACACAAAAAGGAGTCAATTATGGTTTCTGAGAAGGCTACCCTCGTTAATCCTCAGGGTCTGCACATGCGTCCGGCTGGTCTGTTCGCCTCCACCATGGGCAAGTACGCCTGTGACGTGACGGTCGTCACCCCCGAGAAGGAGGTCAACGGCAAGTCCCCGATGGCCCTCATGGCTGCTGGTATCCCCTGCGGCACCGAGGTCGAGGTCAAGTGCGACGGCGCTGACGAGGCCGAGGCTCTGGCTGCTGCCATCGAGCTCATCAAGAGCGGTCTTGGCGAGTAGAACTCAAACGGGTCGCATGTTGAACAACTAAGTTCATATTTGGGGGCGCAGTGACCTGTTGTAAGGTAGCTGCGCTCTTTTGTCATGGATATGGCAAAACGCTTTATCACATGACACGGAGAGAGGAATGGGAATGTATCAGGGAGTCAACGCTTCCGAGGGCATCGGTATCGGCACCGTCATGGTTGCCGTCGATCCCGACTTGACGTTTGAGCCGCACGAGGTTGCTGATTCGGCAGCAGAGAAGGAGCGCTATCAGTCCGCTCTTTCGGTCTTCTGCGAGAAGACCCAGGCTCAGGCCGACCACATGAAGGAGACGGTGGGCGAGGCCGAGGCCGAGATCATGAGCGGACACATTGTCCTGGCTCAGGACCCGGGCATGACCGACGCCATCAACGCCGCCATTGACGGCGGTACCTGCGCCGAGCAGGCACTCATGGACACCTCGACCATGTTCGAGAACATGTTCCTGTCCATGGACGACGAGATGTTCCGTCTGCGCGCGGCCGACATCGCCGACATCCGCACCGGTATTCTGGCCGAGCTTTTGGGCAAGGAGGTCGTCGACCTCTCCGTCCTGCCCGAGAACACCGTCGTTGTCGTGCATGACCTCACGCCGTCCATGACCGCCACGATCGATAAGGCCCACGTTGCCGGTATCGTCACCGAGACCGGTGGCCGCACGTCGCACTCCGCGATCATCGCGCGTGCCCTCGAGATCCCGGCTGTCCTTTCGGTTTCCAACAGCTGCACCGCGCTGCGCAACGGTATGACCGTTGTCGTCGACGGTGGCAAGGGTATCGTCGAGGCCGATCCCGACGAGGAGACGCTCGCTGCCTACACCGCCAAGGCCGAGGCCTTCGCTGCCGAGAAGGCGGCCCTCGAGGCCTTCCGTGGCAAGCCGTCCGTGACTGCCGATGGCATCAAGAAGATCATCGCCTGCAACATCGGTAACCCCGATGACGTGCCCAACGCGCTCGATCACGATGCCGAGGCTATCGGTCTGTTCCGCTCCGAGTTCCTGTTCATGGACTCTGCCGAGCTTCCTTCCGAGGAGGAGCAGTTCAACGCCTACCGTAAGGTCGCCAGCGCGCTCAAGGGTGCTCCGGTCATCATCCGCACGCTCGATGTGGGTGGCGACAAGGAGATTCCGTATCTGCACATGGTCAAGGAAGATAACCCCTTCATGGGCTTCCGCGCCGTGCGTTACTGCCTGGCCAATCCCGACCAGTACAAGGTCCAGCTCCGCGCTCTGCTGCGCGCTAGCGCCTTCGGTGACGTCAAGATCATGATTCCGCTCGTCACCTGCGTCGAGGAGGTCTTGGCCGTCAAGGAGCTCGTCGAGCAGTGCAAGGCCGAGCTGACCGAAGAGGGTCGCAAGTTCAACGAGAACATCGAGGTCGGCATCATGGTCGAGACGCCCGCCGCTTCGCTGCTCGCAGACCGTCTGGCCGAGGTCGCCGACTTCTTCTCCATCGGCACCAACGACCTGATCGGCTACACCATGTGCGCCGACCGTGGCAACGACACCATCTCCAACCTGTACCAGGTGTACTATCCCGCCGTGCTCCGCTCGCTCAAGAACATCATCGAGAGCGGCGTGAAGGCCGGCATCATGGTCGGTATGTGCGGCGAGGCCGCTGCCGATCCGCTGCTCGAGCCGCTGCTGATCAGCTGGGGCCTGGAGGAGTTCTCGATGAGCGCTCCGTCGATCCTGCGCGCCCGCAAGACCATCAGCCAGTGGACCAAGGCCGAGTGCGACGAGCTCGCCGAGAAGGCGCTCGCCTGCAACACCGCCGCCGAGGTCAAGGCACTGCTCGAGTCCGCAGCTCGCTAATTTGGTATCAGAGGTAACCGCGTGGTTGGAATGGGCCGGCCACGCGGCCCTCACATATACAGGGGGTACTGTAAATGTTCTACACGCTAACCGCTAACCCGGCTGTCGACATGACGGTTTCGAGCTCTCCGCTCGAGCCCGACGAGAACGTCCGCACCGGCTCGGCCAGCTACACGGCTAACGGCAAGGGCCTCGACGTGTCCTTCGCCTTTAAGAAGATGGGCGTCGACACCGTCGCGCTCGGCTTCTTCGCTGGCTTCACGGGCAAGTTCATCGTCGAGGAGGTCATGAACCTGGGTTGCCTCTGCCGCCCGGTCTGGACCGACGGTATTACTCGCATCAACACCTACGTCAACGATGGCCAGCACGAGTACGGCATCCTGAACCCGGGTGCTCCGATCACGCCGCAGCACCAGGAGGAGCTCTACAACATCCTGGACACCGCGGGCGATCTCGAGTGCCTGATCGTTTCCGGCTCCGTGCCTCCCAAAGCTACGCCTGACTTCCTGGCTCAGGTCATGGAGCACGCACAGGCTCGTGGCGCCGACGTCGTCCTGGACCTGTCCTCCGACAAGCTCAAGGAGCTCGCTCACAAGAAGCCGCTGCTCATCAAGCCGAACCATCACGAGATGAAGGCCATCTTCGGCGTGCCGGTCGACACCGACGACGAGGTTCGCGTCGCCATGAAGATGGCTCACGACGCTGGCGTTCAGAACGTGCTGCTCACCCGTGGTAGCCGCGGCGACGCTTACTTCTCTAACGGCGAGGACATCTGGTACGCCAAGCGTGAGTTCAACATCAAGCTGGTTTCTTCCGTCTGCGCCGGCGACTGCACCCTTGCTGCGTTCCTGCACAAGTGGTACAGGGATCGCGACAACGTCGAGGAGGCCATGAAGCTCGCTATGGCCACCGGCGCCAACGTTGCCGAGTCCGTCGGCATCGGCGACTTCGGTCACGTCGATGAGTACAGCAAGCGCGTTGCTGTCCGCAAGCTCGATCGTCAGTAATCGAAACGTGACATATTCGTGCGCATGCGGCGCCCCGGTTTCGGCCGGGGCGCCTTTTTTGTTCCGCCATGGGGGAGACGTGTCCTGCCGTACTTCATCGCTTCCACACCGTTCACCGAGTTGTCCTAGCCTTTTGTCTATGCGTGGAATATACTTTCATTAACACGTTACTTCGTGAAAGGAACATTCATGATTTACACGCTCACTGCAAATCCCGCCATTGACTACAACATTGCCTGCGACGGTCTTTCCGCCAACACAGTCACGCGTACCCGCAACGCGGTCTATACGCCCAACGGCAAGGGCCTCAACGTCTCGTTTACGCTTGACCACTACGGTGTCGACACCACGATCCTGGGCTTCTTCGCTGGCTTCTCGGGCGAGTTCATCGTCAAGGGCGCCGAGGCCCTGGGCGTGCCCGTCAAGCCCGTGTGGACCGACGGCATCACGCGCGTCAACGTGTTCCTCAACGCCGGCCCCGACACCGAGTACAACATGGTCAACGCCGGTGCCGCCATCAACGAGGCCAACGAGCAGGAGATGTTTGAGCTCATCGATTCGCTCGATGACATGACCTGCTTGGTCATCAGCGGCTCGCTGCCTCCAAACACTTCCGAGGGCTTCCTGGCCGAGGTCCTGCGTCGCGTCAAGGCCAAGGGGGCCGAGTTCGTCCTCGATATCTCGAGCCATCAGCTGGCAGACCTCATTGCCATGGAGCCGCTGCTGATCAAGCCCAATGATGACGAGCTGCTCGACATCTTTGGCATCAAGGTGAGCGGTGGCGACGACGAGTCCGTCAAGGGCGCGATGGCCGAGCTGCACGCCAAGGGCGCCAAGAACGTGCTGCTGACCCTCGGTGGCGACGGCGCGTACTTCTCCAACGGCGAGCATATCTGGTTTGCCAACCGCACCTTCGACGTCAAGCTGCTGTCGACGGTGTGCGCCGGCGATTCCTCGCTCGCTGCCTTCTTGTCCGTGTGGCACGACGCCCCCGAGCGCGTCGAGGATGCCTTGCGTCTTTCGATGGCCACCGGCGCCAACGTGGTCGAGTGCCCCGGTCTGGGCGATTTTGCCAAGGTGGACGAATATAAGAAGCACATCGAGGTTCGCCAGGTCTGCTAGTTCCGGCACCTTGTCTGAATAGTTTGATTATTTCGCATCCGTCTTAGACTAGGACGGATGCGTTTTTGTTTATCGGACTTGCGTGTGCAGTGGAGGCTGTTTCTTGCTAGACTTCTTGCAGACGCAATCGATAGCCAATTTGATAGCCACAGGAGGCCACAGGTATGTGCAATGTTTTGCTCAACGGTACGCAACCGTCCGATGCGTCCCTGCGCGTCCTGCGCGCGCTTGAGGCGGCTGGTCTTGAGGCTTGGTACGTGGGCGGTTGGGTGCGCGACGCCCTGATGGGGTACCCCAGCCACGATGTTGATATGTGCTGTAGCGGCCTGTGGCAGGAGTCCAAAGCGGCGCTCGAGGCCGCCGGCATCGCGGTTGTGGAGTCGGGCATTAAATTTGGCGGAATCACGGCTATTTCCGATGGCGAGCGTATCGAGGTCACCACGTACCGTCTGGATGGCTTTTACACCGATGGTCGCCATCCCCAGAGTGTGGAGCGTGCCGCCTCGCTCGAGGACGATCTGGCGCGCCGCGACTTTACCGTCAATGCCATGGCCTGGCATCCCGAGCGCGGGCTTGTCGACCGCTACGACGGCCAGGGTGACTTGGAGCGCAAGCTGATTCGCGCTGTCGGCGATCCCAAGCGTCGCTTTAACGAGGACGCCCTGCGCATGCTGCGTGCTGTGCGCTTTGCCTGCCGTCTGGACTTTATGATTGAGCCCGAGACCAAGCGTGCGCTTGCCGAGTGCGCGCCGCTGCTCGATGCCGTGGCGCGTGAGCGTGTGGGTATTGAGCTCGAGGGCATTCTTTCGACCGGTCACGGGGGAGACGCCATGTTGCGCTACCCTGAGCTCATCTGCGCCGCTGTGCCCGAGTTGGCAGCGGGTCGCGGGTTTGATCAGCGAAGTGTCTATCATGCGTTTAACGTCTACGAGCATATCGCCCGTGTGCTGACGGTGGCAGGGGAGCTGGCGCTGTGCGACGGCGTCGCGCCATCGTCGAGCCTTATGTGGGCGGCGTTTTTGCACGATGTCTCCAAGCCCGAGTGCTTTACGGTCGATCACGCCGGCAGCGGACACTTCTACGGTCATCCCGAGCTCGGCGCCAAGAAAGCGCGCGTCATTATGGATCGCCTGGCACTCTCGCACGACCTGGTGCGCGACGTTTGCCTGCTCATCAAATATCACGATAAGCCGCTGCGCCCCGAGCGCTCCTGCCTGCTCAATATGATGCGCGCGCTTTCGGGTGAGGGCGTCGACACGGCCCGCCTGATTGACGAGCTCATGGACCTCAAGCGTGCTGACACGCTTGGCAAGGCCCCATCGTGCTTCTATTACGTTGAGACGATTGAGGAGATGCGCGCGATGGCGCACGAGCTGCTGAGGGCGGGGGAGCCCTATACGCTCAAGATGCTCGCCATCAACGGCGGCGACCTGATCCGTGCTGGAGTCAAGCCCGGGCCGGAACTGGGGCAGCTTCTCAACTCCGCCCTCGACGCCGTGATCGAAGACAACATTCCCAACGATCGCGAAGCTCTTTTGGTCCATCTCAACTTGAATTAGCTACCTAGTTTACCTGCGTGTTCCATAACCTGCCGACAATTTTTCGGCAATTTGGAATTTCTTCTTGCGCTGACGTTTTTTGTCCCGTAATATATTACCTCGCAGCACGGCAGTGCAGATGTCATGTGGCCCGTTCGTCTAGCGGTTTAGGACGCCGCCCTCTCAAGGCGGAGATCACCAGTTCGAATCTGGTACGGGCTACCACTTCTTTTCTGCTGAGGCTTATGGCCCGTTCGTCTAGCGGTTTAGGACGCCGCCCTCTCAAGGCGGAGATCACCAGTTCGAATCTGGTACGGGCTACCACGCATCTGATACCCGGACTTCCTATGGAAGGCCGGGTTTTTTATTTTTAAACAACCGTCTGCAATTCCCGTTTGAACCAGAGCTTTGCGTTCTGCCTATGGCCCTTACGGGTACAATATTCAAGATATTTTGACTGTTAGAAGGAGTCTCATGACGGAGTCCTCTCAGCATACGTCTAAGCCCCAGGTCGAGGTTGAGGCCTCGGGCGGAGATGACAATAAGAGCGCACGCCGCGGCGCCATCTTTATCGGCGTCGTGCTGGTAGGTTATATCGTCTATCTGGTGGTAACCGGGCAGATGGGGCAGTTCTGGGCCGCTATGTCGAGCGTCCAGGCGTCATGGCTCGTTGTCGCGTGTCTTTGCATGTTCATGTACCTGTTCTTTGGCATTGTGGCCTATGCGATCGCCGTCTGGCTCGATCCCAATTCGCCCGTCGGCATCCGCGACCTGATCTCGGTCGAGGCGAGTGGCATCTTCTTTGGCAACCTGACGCCCATGATGATGGGCTCCACCCCGGCTCAGATCTATCGCCTGACCAAGGCCGGCCAAAACGTGGGCGAGGCCGGCGCCACGCAGTTCACGCGCTTTATCGTGTATCAGTTTGGCCTCGTTGCCTGGGGCGCTATCCTACTGCTTGCTCGCATGCCTTTTTTTGCCGAGCGCTATGGCGACATGACTCTGCTGTGTGTCTTTAGCTTTGGTGGGCACTGCTGCATCTTGCTTGGCATCTTCGCCGTCGCGCTCATGCCTAAGACCGTCACGCGCGTCGCCCATTGCATCATCAATTGGCTCGAGCGCATTGGTGTCTCGGCCACTAAGATCGAGGGTTGGCGCACGTTTGTCGATGGCGAGATCTACTCGTTCTCTGAGAAGTTCAAGCTTTCGGCTGGCCACTTTTCGTCCATGCTGCTCACGGTGGTCATCACCATGCTGCAGCTCGCGTTTTTCTACCTCGTGCCGTATTTCCTGATGCTTGCCTTTGGCCACCATGAGGTCGACTTTTTCTCGGTCATGGCCGCGAGCGCCTTTGTCCAGCTGTTGAGCTCTGCGGTCCCCCTGCCCGGTGGAACTGGTGGCGCTGAGGGCGGCTTTGCATTGTTCTTGGGTTATTTCTTTGGGTCGGCTTCGACCGCCGGCTATCTGCTGTGGCGTCTCATTACGTTTATTGCGCCGACCATTTTGGCTGCGCCCCTGTTGGGACTTAAGAGCGCCCACAACGAGAGCATCCATGCGCGCTGGGATCGCGTGATGCGCAAGCTCGGCCGCACGCCTCAGACGCCCTCTGCGCCCACTAAGCCGCACCCCACTAATGCTGTTACCGTTGATCCCAAGAAGCACGCTCAGAAGGCTTCTGGGACCGCTAAGCCGGCTCATAAGGCCTATGTGCGCCAGACAGGCGATGGTATTCGCGTATCTCCGTCGGCACTCAATAAGAAGAAGCACCCTAAGTCGCAGTAGGGCAGTCGTGCGTTCTTCATGATGCGGGGCATATTTGTACTGTATGGGGGATAATCCTCTTACGTAGATTATCTCTCATCTGTTGATGAATGCTCGCATATCGAAGGGACATGCCCATGGCAACCAGCAAACCGCGTCTTGACCGCCGCATCGTTCGCAGCCGCAATGCCATCCTTTCCGCTTTCGAGCGCCTGCTCATGGAAAAGCCGCTGGCAGACATTACGGTGAGTGCCATCGCGCGCGAGGCCAATGTCGACCGCAAGACCTTTTACGTTCACTTTGGCACGGTTGACGGCCTGCTCGATGCCATTGCCGTCGATGTGGTGGAGATGATTGTCGACTCGGTCGAGAAAACGCTTGCTTCCATGGACGGCGACACCAACGAGCGCGCCCTGGGCGCGGCGGCGACCTTCTTTAAAACCGTTAACGAGGCACTGTGCAACAACTTGGTGCTCAATCGTCAGCTGATCGAGAACATTCCGCTCGATGATTTTATGGCTCGTCTTCGTGCGCCGCTCGAGCACGAGATTGCCGAACGCGGTCTGCTGCCCCAAGGTCTCAAGGACGAGATGTTCGACTACTATCTGGCGTTTTTGCTGTCGGGTATTATCGGTATCTATCGCACGTGGGCGCTGTCTGACGGTTCGGTTCCTATCGAGCGCGTCTCTGAGGTCGCCAACGACCTCACACTCAACGGCCTGTCGTGCCTGGAATCTCGCTTCGAATAGCATCGATAATTCAACAACTTAAAGAAGTTGCGGTGGAATAGGGATTGTTTTGGTTATTGGAAGGCCGTTCTGGTCCCTATTTCACCGCAACTTAGTAAAACTGTTTTGATGGTAAGGCGGAGCAGCCTCGAAGATGAGCCTCGAGACTGCTCCGCTTCATTTCTGAGCGTTTGTCGTGTAGGGCAGCATTAATCGCCGTTTTTGAGTATGCGGCCCTGTTTTTCGAACTTGTGCATGTCGCTATCGGCCATGCCCTGCGACTTGTCCTCGTGACGCTTGGCGTATAACGGATCGTCGGAGTCGTTCCAGATGCGGTCGGCGACAGGTGACCATGCCTCGGCGGCAGCCTGGGTCTTTTCGCGCAGCTGCTCGGGTGACTCCTTCTCGATGAGATCGGTGCTCATTGCGCCACTCTCGGCGACCAGTTTGGGTAGCACGTCGGGATTCTCGAGCATGGGGCATGGTTTGAGGTAGTTGTCGTTAAACGGCATGTTCTCGTAGTACTTCATAAAGAGGGGAGAGCGCAGCGCGTCGAGTAAGCTCACATCGTGGATGTTGGCGTTTGAGTAGTGGATGAACACGCACGGCTCCACGTCTCCGGCGGCGTTGATGTGCAGGTAGCGGCGGCCGCCGGCGATACATCCGCCTACAAACTCGCCGTCGTTTTGGAAGTCGAGCGTAAACAGCGGCTTCTTCTCACGCATTTCGCGGATAAAGTGATACATGTGCTCGCGCTGCTCGGGCGTGGGCATGAGCTCGGGGGTTGCATTGCGGCCAACTGGCATAAAGTGGAAGTACCAGCAGAAGAGTGCTCCCTCGCCGATCATCCAGTCCATGTTCTCCTCGGTAGCAACCGTCTCGGCATTGGCGCTGGTCCAACAGGTGGAGATACCAAACGGCAAGTCGCGCTCGCGCAGGAGTTTCATGGCGTGCTCGATCTTTGCGTAGGTACCCTCGCCGCGACGGGCGTCGGTGGTGTGCTCATTGCCCTCGGCGCTGATGGCGGGGACAAAATTACCTACGCGAATCATATCGTCGCAGAAGGCCTCGTCGATCAGCGTGGAGTTGGTAAAGCAGAGAAACACGCAGTCCTGATGTTTTTCGCAAATTCTGATCAGGTCGTGCTTGCGGACGAGCGGCTCGCCGCCGGTATAGATGTAGATATGCGTACCGAGCTCTTTGCCCTGCGTAACGATAGAGTCGATGTCTTCGAACGAGAGATTCTGCTTGTAGCCGTACTCGGCGGCCCAGCAGCCCGTGCAATGCAGGTTGCAGGCGCTCGTGGGATCGAGCAGGATGGCCCACGGAACGTTGCACTGGTACTTTTCGCGGTTCTTTTCCTGCTCTGGCCAAGCAAGCAGGTTGGCGTCGACAATGAGGGTCTTAAGCAGTTTGGTTCGCATCTGGGGATTAAGGCTGAACACACGCATGATCAGGTCATACCAATTGCCGCGGCTCTTGATGACATTGGTGAATGCCTCGCGCTGTACGGGAAATACGCGATTGGGGACCAGCTTGTTCACGAGGTCCATGATTTTGTCGATGTTTTCTTGCGGGTTGTCGTCGAGATAATCGATGAGCTTGTTGAGCGCTGCACGCTCTGCTGACTGTGTAAGCGACATGGGTATATCCTTTCACGTGTGCTTAATGTGTGATAATACCCACTTGTAGATTAAACGAAGTCTAAAGATTTGGAATGTGTCTATTCAACGAATCAATTTAATTTGGGGTGAAGCGTTATACGCCGACACCTTCTAAGTTGCGGTGAAATAGTGTCAGATGGGGATGCGGACGATTTCTTGGGCCGCGCCTAGGCGTATCCAATGGAATCCTCCGATGCGCCTTCGCACGCTCGCATGACCTCGATACCATGCGATCGTGCGAACTCGACGAGCTCTGCGTTGCGGGCGTTTATGGTGCCGAAGGCGGTGGGGCACACGATAAGACGCGCGCAGTGGACGAGGAGCTCTTTGGCGCGGGCTATGGTTTTATCCCCGATCGGCTCGAAGGCACGCTCGGCCACGCATTCCGTCGCCAGGTCACGCGCGAGCTCGCAGTCGATGTCCCCTTCGTGTAGAATGCCCGCGTAGAACGCCTTGCCCTGCCGGATGAGCTGGCGAAACACAGCTGACCCCGTACCTGCGCCGGCGATGACGAACGTGTGCGCATCGCCGTGTGGACGCCCAATTTCCACGCTGCCGAAGCGCTCGTTGAAGGTGCCATGTTGAAGGCCGTAGAGCTCGCCAATCGTCTCGCGCGTGAATATGTCCTCGGGTGCGCCGGCGCGGAAGACCCAGCCGTCCTTCACGCAAATCACCTTGTCGGCGCTTTTCTGCGCGAGTTCGAGTTCGTGGATGGACATGATGACAGCCACATTCCGCGATTTCGCAAGGTGGCGAAGTATTCGCAGCAGGTCGATCTGGTAGCGGATATCGAGATACGACGTGGGCTCGTCGAGCACGAGCACACGCGGATCCTGCGCGATGGCGCGTGCGAGCATGACGCGCTGGCGTTGCCCGTCGCTTATCTGCATGAAGTCGCGCTCGGCGAACTCTTCCACATGTGCGGTTTTCATGGCCTCGTCGACCCGACTATGGTCGTCGGTCGAGAGTGTGCCCATTCGCCCGGTGTAGGGATGCCTTCCCGCCTCTACGATATCGCGGCAGGTGAGGAGCTCGGTCCGGGGGCGATCTGTCAGCATAACGGCAAGGTTCCTTGCGAACTCCGCCGTCTTCCATTGGGAAATCTCCCGCCCGTCGAGCTCGACCGTGCCGGCAAGCGGTGCCAGATGGCGTGTGATGGTTTTCAAGATGGTCGACTTGCCCGAGCCGTTCGGCCCGATGAGCGCCACGACGTCGCCCGCGCGAACCTCCAGATCGACGCCTTCGACTACGACCTTCTTGTCGTAGCCCGCCGACAGGTCGCTTATGCGTAAAAGCGGCGCTCCGTCAGCCTGAGTTTCGACCGGGGTTTCGAGGTTCGACTCCGCTCGAAGGAGGCGTTCCGCGCGCAGTTCCGCACGAGCCGAAAGTGTCTTCTGGCGCTTTCGTGCGAGCTTAGGACTGTCTAAGCATGGAATGTCCCCTCCGAGCGTTTTGGGCCGCGGCACGAATTCCCCCATCTACCTCACCCGCTTCTTCAGCATGAGCGCGATAACCACCGGCGCGCCGAAGATGGCGGTGACGGCGCTGATGGAAAGCTCGACGGGAGAGAACAGCGTGCGCGCGATCAAATCGCAGCCCGCGCAGAAGATGGCGCCTCCCAAGAAGCACGCAGGAATCACGCGGATGGGCTTCGACGACTTCAGCGCCGACTTCACGAGATGCGGAACCGCGATGCCTACGAACGACACCGGACCAGCGAACGCGGTCACGCAGGCGGAGAGCATGCTCGCTAGAAGGACGAGCACCACGCGGAAGCGTGCGACGTTCACGCCGACGCTTTTCGCGTAGGCTTCTCCCAGCTGGAAGGCGGAAAGGGGCTTCGATATCGCGAATACGCATGCGCTCACGGTGATCACCACGACCGCGATGACCGCGATGTCGTCCCAGCTCGAACCCGAGAAGCTACCCAAAGACCAGTTGTGCAGGTTCACGATGGACTGGTCGTCGGCGAAGGCGATGAGAAAGTTCGTCGCCGCCGAGCAGATGTATCCCACCATGACGCCCGCCACGATGAGCATGGCCATGGAACTTATGCGCTGTGCGATGAGGAGCACGAAGCCGATGGTGATAAGCGATCCCAGAAACGCTGCGGCCACCATGGCCGGCGAGGACATGGCCTGGTTCGCGCCCAGAAGCACGATCATCGTAAGCGCGACGACGAACTTTGCGCCCGAGGAGACGCCCAAGATGAACGGGTCGGCGATGGGGTTGTTGAAAAACGTCTGCAGCAGGAACCCGGAGAGGGAAAGCGCCCCGCCGAGAAGCACGGCTGAAAGCACACGCGGCAGGCGAATCTCCCAGATGACTTGGCTTTCCATGGAATTGGCCGCGCCGCCCGAAAGGATGCCGGGGATGTGGTCTGCGGGCACGAGCACGCTCCCGATGCACAGGTTGGCCCCGACGAGCACGATGAGGGCAACAGCGAGCAGCGCCGTCACGACTCGACACCGCGCGGCGCGCCCCGATTCGTCGTATGTCATGGAAAGCCGGCTTCTCATGACGCTAGCCAAGCTTCCTCAGATAATGGAAGTCGCTCGCGTCATCGCCGGTGAACGCCCCGTGCAGCTCGTCGATAATGTCGGCGGTAGAAGTCATCTGCTGGTACATGTCGGCGCTTGTGACCCAGACGTTGCCGTTCTTCACGGCTTTGAACTGCGACAATAGCGCGTTTTTGCTTATAAAGTCGTTCAAGGTGGCAACCGATTTGTCGATGGCGCCGTTGTAGACGATGATGTCGGCATCCTTCGCCGTCGCGTAGAAGCGCTCCATTTCGAGCGTTACTGACGAACCTGACGTCGACGCCGTCTGCGCGTCATCGAGCGCGTAGCTGCCGCCTGCAAGCTCGATCATCTGCGCCACGTAGTCGCCCGCCCGCCGCGTGACGGCGGCCCCGTTCGAGTTAATGTAGAAATACGCCACGGTTTTACCTGACGACGCGAGCCCCGACGTTTGCTCGACGCGGGCCTTCTGCTCGTTGAACAGGTGTGCGGCCTCGTCCTCCTTGTCGAACAGGACGCCGAAAAGCTTAATCCACTCGACGCGCCCGAGTGCTTCGGGCTCGCTCGACGACTGTTCGGTGAGCACGACGAGCCCGAGCTTCTGCAGCTTTTCCTTCACATCGGGCGTGTGGTTGATCATGGTGTTCTCGATGGCGAGCGTGCAGCCCGAGGCCGATATTCGCTCGTAGTCGGGCGCGCTGTACTTGCCGCCGTAGGCGATCGCCCCACTTTCGAGCGCGCTTTTGAAGCCCGCGACCGAGCAATCGTCAGCCTTCGTGCCCGACATGAAGATATTGTCGTTCGCATCGAGCGCGTCGACCAGACACATCGTCGCCGACGACACAAGGTACACCTTGTCGGCGGGGCGCCTTATGACCGCGATGTCGGAGCTCAACCCATCAGGTACCTTCGCATCCTGCGGCACCACGAGGAAGCGCTCCCCGTTCGAAACGCAGATAAGCCGCAAGCCGCCTTCGAACTCGTCGACAGTGAAGTGCTTGGCGTATTCTAGCTGAAGCGTCCCCGTCGGCTCCCAGCCGCAGCCCAAATCGGCGTTGTGGAAGTCGGCCGCGGCGCTTGAAGCCGTTCCCGCAGGGGAGTCGCCGCTTGCATCGTCGCCCGTTTTCTTCTTCATGGTGGATGAGTCGAAGTGGAGCGTGTAGTCGATGGTGTGCGGCGTCGACATGGCGACGGTCTCGGCCGACACGGCGATGTCCTCGTCGAGCGTGACGGGTATCTCGAACGTGGAGTTGCCGCCGTCGTTTACGGGCGCGTAGTCCACGCCGTTGACGGTCATCTTGTCGTAGTTCGAACTCGACCAGGTGATGGTCGCGGTGTAGGTGTCACCATCCTTCACAATTGTGGTGGGTGAGGCGATACTTGCGCGCCCTGACCCGCCGGAAAGCGAGACACTCACAGTGTATTCCTGAGAGCCTGCCATACCACCGGTCGCGTTCGGGCTCGCACTGCACCCCGCGAAGGGAAGCGCGAGCAGGGCGACGAGAACGCATGCGATCGCGCGCGCCGCGACGCTGCGGCGCTTCCTGTTTTCCCCCTTGGGAAGAATCGACCGCATGGCGTTACTTCAGTGCGTCGGCGCGCAGATCGACGCCGGCGGATTCGAATACGAGCGTGCGGTCGTACCACCGCTCCCTTTTAATGCTCCACGCGGCGCAGGCGGTGTCCTTGTCGAGCGCTTCAACGGGTACGTCGTAGGTGTACTTGCCTTCCGCGTTTTCCACATAGGGGATGAAGTCGGCCTCGCTCGCGGCGGCAGCCTCGTCGCCCGTGCCCATGAAGAGCTTGCCGTAGCCCGTGCCGGAAAGCGTCATCACGCAGTGCATGGAGCCGTTTTCCACGATGAGCTGGGCGTCCACAATTCTGAACATGTTCGAGCTGGAATCTACGGTGATCGGATAGGTGCCGTCGGCCACCTTGTCGGCGGTGATGGGGGCAGCGCTTGCGCCCTCGGGCGCATCGGCCGCCTGTTCGGTCTTTTCCTGGGAATCGGCATCGCTTGCCTTTGCGCTGTCGATTGAATTTCCGCCGCAGCCGGCGAGCGAGAACGCGAAAAGCGCCGCTGACAGGGCGAAGGCGAGGGTTTTCTTCAACATGGAGGGGTTCCTTTCAATCGCTTCGACCGCCCGCGCCGTGCGGTGGGCGGGCGGGATGCGAATGCAACGGGCATGCGCCGTCAGTCGGGGAAGGCGCATGCCCGTTGCACGGGGACGCGACCGGCGTCCCCGTGCGCGGCGAGTTTACAGCTTGGCGATGGCGTCGTCCACGTGCGAGACGTAGATGTCGTCGACCGCGACGTTCTGTCCCAGACCCTGGAGCAGGCACGTCACTTCGAAGCCGGCGGCCACGAACTTCGCAGCCCAGCTGTCGGGGTCGGTCTCGTCTGCCATGTCGTTGTTCGCGTGGTCGCCCGCGACCACCATGAACGGCGCGAGCACGGCCTTCTTGTAGCCTGCGGCGCTCGCGGCGGCGATAACATCCTCGCAGGTCGGTTCAGCCTCGACGGTGCCGACGAAGAACTGCGTCAAGCCCTCGTTCTTAAACACTTCCTGCATCTTGGCATAGTCGGCGTTGGAATCGGCTTCGGTGCCGTGGCCCATGAGGCACAGCGCCGTCTTGCCGTCGTCGAAGGACGCCATGTTCTCCTTAATGGCTGCGGCCACCTTCTTGTAGTCGTCGTCGGAGGTGAGCAGCGGGTCGCCGAGCGAGATTTTGTCGAACTTGTCAGCGTACTTGTCGAGCTCGTCTTTCACGTCGGTGTATTCCAGGCCACCCATGAGATGCGTCGGCTGCACGACGATTTCCTTCACGCCGTCTTCCACGCAGCGGTCGAGCGCCTCGGTCATGTTGTCGATCGTGATGCCGTCGCGCTTCTTCAGCTTGTCGATGATGATCTGCGCGGTGAAGGCGCGGCGGATGTCGTAGTCCTGCCAGTACTTCTCGCGGATAGCGTCTTCGATGGCGCCGATGGTGATGTGGCGCGAGTCGTTGTAGCTCGTGCCGAAGCTCGTGACGAGGATGACCGGCTTCACGGCCTTCTCCTTTTCACTCGATTTCTCGGAACTCGCGGAGGTGTTGGAGCAGCCCGCGAGCGCGATTCCGGCGAGCGCGACGGCTCCGGTTGCTGCGGCGCCCATGAAGCCGCGGCGTGACATCTGGTCGGACATGGTTTTTCCTTTCCTCGGTTTGCCGGTCCCCCGGCGACAGTTGCTTGTCGGCACAAGCGAAAGAAAAGCGCACCCCTCGGGGTTCACAAGGAGCTAACGCCACGGCGATGCCGTGAGGAAAAGGCGAAGCAGTCTGGCTTGGGGCGCGAGGCGGTTCGCCCGCGCGTCCTATACAGTAATGTCCCTTGCCCAGGATTCCCACCTGGTTCCCTCCGCAAGCCAGCGCGGGCTGTGCGGGCGCCGCGCCGGTCATTTCCTTTTATCCGATTGTCATATGCTCGTTGCCGAATCTTTTACTATGATAGTGGGCACTTGTGAACGTGTCAAAGCCAGGGCGGGCGGCATTGCGCCTCCTGCCTGCGTATTTGCGCCGATTGCCGCCGCAGGCGCCGTGTTTTGCCCGCTGCGCGAAGGGCGGCGTAAACGGTTGCGATGAGAAACGGGAAGGGAAGGCTCGGATGATTCATATCGTTGGCGCAGGCTCGGGCGCCGCCGACCTTATCACGCTGCGCGGGGCGCGCCTTCTGCGCGCGGCCGACGTGGTCGTTTGGGCGGGAAGCCTTGTGAACCCCGAGCTGCTCGCTGAGTGCAAGGAATCCTGCATCGTCTACGACAGCGCGCACATGACCTTGGAGGAAGTACTCGACGTGATGTGCGCGGCAGATGCGCGGGGCGAGGAAGTGGTGCGCCTGCACACGGGCGACCCGTGCCTGTACGGCGCCATCCAGGAGCAGATGGACGCACTCGACGCGCGCGGCGTGGACTACGAGGTTGTGCCCGGCGTGTCGAGCTTTTGCGGTGCCGCGGCGGCGCTTCGCCAGGAATACACGCTGCCGGGAATCAGCCAGTCGGTCGTGATCACGCGGCTTTCCGGGCGCACCCCCATGCCCGCGGGCGAGGGCATGCGCACCATGGCAGAAAGCGGCTCGACTATGGTCATCTTCCTGAGCTCGGGTATGCTCGCCGAGCTTTCCGCCGAGCTTTTGGCCGCGGGCCGCAGCTCCGACGAGCCGGCGGCGCTCGTGTACAAGGCGACCTGGCCTGAGGAGCGCGTGGTGCGATGCACAGTGGGCACGCTCGCCGATGCGGGCGCGCGAGAGGGCATCGACCGCACGGCGCTCGTGGTGGTGGGCCGCGTGCTCGGAGCTCGCGGCGGGCTTGCGCACAACGGCGCGCAAGCGGAGTCGTACGAGCGCAGCAAGCTTTACGACCCTTCGTTTGCCACGGGGTATCGGAAGGCGAGCAGCTAGCGTGGCCTTCGAGCATTACATATATACCGGGACGACCCGCCTGCGCTGCGGCTATACCACGGGGAGCTGCGCCGCGCTCGCGGCGAAGGCGGCCTGCGAGATGCTCTTGTCACGAAAGCCCGTCGGCCTCGTGTCGATCGTCACCCCCGGCGGGCTGCCCGTCGAGGCGAACGTGGTCGACGCATGCATCGGCGAGGGGTGCGCCCAGTGCGCCGTGCGAAAGGACGCAGGCGACGATGCCGATGTGACCGACGGCGTGCTCGTGTACGCGCGCGTGGAACATGCGGGGTCGGGCACGGGTGCTGCGGGCGGCAAGGACGTGCCCGCGCGCGAATCGGAAGTTTCCGTCGATGGCGGCGTGGGCGTGGGGCGCGTGACGTTGCCCGGGCTCGAGCAGCCGGTGGGGGCGGCCGCCATCAACGCGACGCCGCGCGCGATGATCACTTCGGCGGTGCGCGAGGTGTGCGCCGCGCACGGCTTTTCTGGAAATATTGCTGTGACGATTTCGGTACCCGAGGGTGTTGCCCTTGCCGAAAAGACCTTCAACCCGCACCTGGGGATAAAGGACGGCATCTCCATCCTGGGCACGACGGGCATCGTCGAGCCGCGCAGCCTCGCTGCCTTGCGCGACAGCATCGAGCTCGAGATCCGGCAGCATGCGGCTATGGGGCGGCGCGGAGTCGTGCTCACGCCCGGCAACTACGGCGCGCAGTTCATCTCGGGGCATTTTCATCTAAACGGTGCGCCGGTGGTCTTCATCTCCAACTTTGTGGGCGATGCGATTGATTGCTGCGTTCGCGAGGGATTTACCAATGTCCTTCTTGTGGGACACATCGGCAAGTTGGTGAAGGTCGCGGGCGGCATCATGGACACCCATTCACGTACCGCCGACTGCCGCGCGGAGATTCTGGCCGCCCACGCGGCCTTGGCCGGCGCGGGCGCGAAGACCGTGCGCGAGATCATGTCGTCGGTCACGACCACGGCGGCGCTCGAGGTAATCGAGGCCGCCGGCGTGGGGGACGCTGCGCGCGCCTCGCTCGCTGCGGCAATCGAGGACAGGTTGCGCCGCCGCGCGGCGGGCGCATGCGACATCGCCGCGGTCGTGTTCGACGCCGAGCGCCGTGAGCTTTTCCGCACGTCGGGTGCCGATGCAGTTATCGGGGAATTGGGGGCGACGTATGAGTAAAGGCGCGCTGTACGGGGTGGGCCGCGCAATCGGCTGGCCGGGGACGAAGGTGGTCATGAAGGCGCGCCGCTCGCTTGCGGACACGAAGCGCATCCTTCGCGAGGAGGGCGCCTTCGACGGTGCCGAGCTCGTAGAGGACTGTGGGCTTCCTGGCGAGCGCGTGTACCGCTCGGTCGACGATGTGCCCGATCGGGGCAGCTACTTCTCGACGATGGTGGTGCGCTAGATGAGGGTTTCCTGCATAGCGTTCACTGAGAGGGGATATGCGTTGGCGGAGCGCACCGCACGCGCGCTTTCCGATTGCGCGCAGACAGGTGAAGATGACCCTGGCTGGGACGTTTTCGTTTCGCGCGGGTTCGGCGAGGGGAAGGCCGACCTGCGCGCATGGACGGCGCTCGCGTGGGAAGCGTCGGATGCGCTTTTGTTCGTGGGCGCGGCGGGCATCGCCGTGCGGGCGATCGCGCCGCATGTCGCCTCGAAGGCAAATGATCCCGCGGTTGTGGCGATCGACGAGGCGGGGCGCTTTGCCGTCCCGCTTTTGTCGGGGCATTTGGGCGGTGCGAACGAGCTTGCGCAAACTATGGCACGCGCGGCAGGGGCCATCCCCGTCATCACCACGGCGACCGACGTCCGCGGCGTGTGGGCGGTGGACACGTGGGCGCGCTGTGCGGGGCTGGCCGTTTCGAATCCCGAGGCCATCAAGCGAGTGTCGGCGCGGCTGCTTTCTGGCGGCCGCGTGGTGCTCTATTCCGACATGCCGATTTCGGGACAGCCGCCTGAGGGGGTTGACATTGCGTCCGACCGCGCTCGGGCCGATATCGTCGTGTCGCCGTTCGCTGGCGCGAATGCAGGTGCGTCCGATCGCGCGGCGGAGACAACGGGCGAGGTCGTGCCCGCCGGTGAGACGGGGAAGCCGGCGGGCGTGCGGGCGCAGGCGCCTGCGCCCGAGCCGCTTCGCCTTGTCGTGCCCTGCATCGTTGCGGGCATAGGATGCCGTCGCGGTGCGTGCGCCGAAGCGATCGGGGAGGCGTTTCTTCTCGCGTGCGGGCAGGCGGGCATCTCGCCTTCGGCCGTGCGCGAGGCGGCGACGATCGACGTGAAGGCGCACGAGGAGGGGCTGCTCGCCTTCTGCCGCGCGCGCAATATCCCGCTTGCGACGTATTCCGCAGAGGAGTTGTCGCAGGTCGAAGGCAGCGTTTCGCCATCTGATTTCGTGCGCGCGACGGTGGGGGTCGACAACGTGTGCGAGCGCGCGGCGCTCGCGGAGGGGGGCAAACTTATCTTCCCGAAGCTCGCTCACGGCGGCGTGACCGTCGCGTTTTCCAAGGTAACTATCAAACTTTCGTTTAAGGAGCGGTGATGGGAAAGCTCTTCGTGGTGGGGATCGGCCCGGGCGGCCCCGACGGCATGACGATTGCGGCTCGGCGTGCGCTCGAGGCGTCCGACATCGTTGTGGGTTACACGAAATACGTGGAGCTCGCGCTCGCCGCCGTGCCCGACGCGGCGCATCTCGCGACGCCGATGATGCACGAGGTCGAACGGTGCCGCCTGGCGCTTTCGCGCGCGCAGAGTGGAGAAGCCGTGGCGCTCGTGTGCAGCGGTGACGCGGGCGTGTACGGCATGGCGAGCCCCGTGCTGGAGCTTGCGGAGGACTACCCCGATGTAGACGTGGAAGTTATCGCCGGGGCCACCGCGGCTCAGAGCGGGTCGGCGGTGCTCGGCGCCCCGCTTGCCCACGACTTCGCGGTCGTGTCGCTCTCCGACCTGCTCACGCCATGGGAGGTCATCGAGCGCAGGCTCGCCGCCGTCGCGAGTGCCGACTTCTGCATCTGTTTGTACAACCCGCGCAGCAGAAAGCGCGCCGACAGGCTCTCACGCGCGGCGAAGATTATGCTCGAATGGAAGGCCCCCGACACGCTCTGCGGCTGGGTACGCAACATCGGGCGCGAGGGGCAGCAGTCGGGCATGTGCAGGCTCTCCGAGCTGGGGGAGATCGACGCCGACATGTTCACTACCGTGTTCGTCGGCAACGCGGACACGAAGCGCATAGGCGGCCGTATGGTCACGCCGCGCGGGTATCGGGAGATTCCATGCGAAAGGTAACGATCATCGGGGCGGGGCCCGGAAACCCCGACTTGCTCTCGCGCGCGGCGCTCGACGCGATCGACATCGCCGACGTGGTCATCGGCGCTCATCGCGCGCTTTCCGGCATCGACGTGCCGCCCGACGTGGTGAGATGCGAGCTCGTGAAGACGGCGGATATCGTCGCCGCGCTCACCGATGCGGCGTCGTGGCAGCGCGCCGTGGTCGTGATGACGGGCGATGTGGGGCTGTTCAGCGGCGCGCGCCGCCTGGTGGAGGCGCTCTCCGGCAACGCGCAGGTGGACGTGCGCGTCATTCCCGGCATAAGCTCAGCGTCGTATCTCGCCGCGCGCCTCGCGCGTCCATGGCAGGATTGGCGCTTTGCGAGCGCTCACGGCGTGGCGTGCGACATCGTTGCCGAGGCCGAGCACGCAGGTGAGCTCTTCCTCGTCACGTCGGGCGGGGAAGACCCCTCGCGGCTTTCCGGCGAGCTTGTGCAGGCGGGCTTCGGGGACGCGCGCGTGACGGTGGCCGAGCGCCTGTCGTACCCCGACGAGCGCATCACCTGTGCGACCGCAAGTGAAATCGCAGGTCAGATGTTTGACGACTTGAACGTGATGCTTATCGAGTTCGCAGGCGGCGCCGGGTCGCCTGTGGGCTCTAGCGCATCCCGCGCCGCGAGCTCCCGCTGGCCGTACGCTTCCTCGGGCATTCCCGACGAGCTCTTCATCCGCGGTGACGTTCCCATGACCAAGCAGGAGGTGCGAGCCGTCGCGCTCGCGAAGCTGCGCCTTACCGCGACCGACACCGTGTGGGACGTCGGCGCCGGCACGGGGAGCGTGTCGATCGAGGCGGCGCTCGTCGCACGAGCGGGGTCGGTATGGGCGGTCGAGCGCAACGCGGCCGGCGTGCGGCTCATCCGAGAGAACGCGGATGCATTCGGGTGCGGCAACGTGCATGCGGTCCCCGGTGTCGCCCCCGAAGCGCTCGCGAAACTGCCCGTCCCCGACGCCGTGTTCGTCGGCGGGAGCGCAGGCGAGCTTCCCTCCATCGTGGAGGCGGCGCTCGAGAAGAACTCGCAGGTTCGCCTGTGTGTGCCATGCGTCACCGTTGAGACACTCACCGAGGCGTGCGCGCTCCTCTCGGGTTCGCGCTTTAAGGGGTTCGAGGCGTGCCAGTTGTCGGCCGCCCGCGCCGAGGCTGTAGGCTCGCATCATCTTATGAAGGCGCAAAACCCCGTGTTCCTCGTCAGCGCGCGTGGTGCAGGTGGGGAAGGCGGTGCCCGGTGAGCACGTCCATCCCGCGCTTCATGGTCGCTGCGCCCTCGAGCGGGAGCGGCAAGACAGTCGTTACGTGCGCGCTCCTGCGCGCGCTCGCGCGCCGCGGCCTCGCATGCGCGGCCTTCAAATGCGGCCCCGACTACATTGACCCGCTCTTTCATCGCCGCGTCGTGGGCGCGCGCTCGGGGAACTTAGACGGCTTCTTCACCGACGCCCCGACGCTGCGCGCCCTGCTCGCACGCGGCGCCGCGGGCGCGGATGTCGCGGTTCTCGAGGGGGTCATGGGCTTCTACGACGGCATGGCGCCCGGCGTGGCCGATGCGAGCAGCTACCAGGTTGCGCGCGACACGGAAACGCCGGTCGTTTTAGTGGTGAACGGGCGCGGGGCGTCTTTATCGCTCGCCGCCGTAATCCGCGGCATCGCCGAGTTCCTGCCTTGTGCGAACGTGCGCGGCGTCGTGCTGAACAAGACGAGCGCCGCTGCCTGCGCCTACGCGGCGCCTGCGATCGAGAAGCACACGGGCGTCGTGGTTTTGGGGAATATCCCCGCCGACGAGGCGTTCTCGCTCGAAAGCCGGCATCTGGGGCTTGTGACCGCCGACGAGGTCGAGCAGCTCTCCGCGCGCATCGACAAGATGGCCGAGCTGGTGGAAAAGAGCGTCGACGTCGACCGCTTGCTCGAAATAGCGGCGACAGCACCAGATATCCGCGAGGAACCTTACCGGTTGGAGCCGATCGCGGGAGCGCGGCCCATCGTCGCCGTCGCGCGTGACGAGGCGTTCTCCTTCTACTACGAGGAGAACCTGCGCGCGCTCGAAGACCTGGGTTGTGAGCTGGCCTTTTTCAGCCCCCTGTGTGATAGTGAGTTGCCCCGGGGGACAAGCGCCCTCTATCTAGGAGGTGGCTACCCGGAGCTCCATGCGCAGCAGCTCTCCGAGAACGCGCCGATGCGCGAGGCGGTGCGGCATGCGGTGGAATCCGGCATGCCGACGGTCGCCGAATGTGGTGGGTTTCTGTACCTGCAGCGCGAAATCGCCGATAGCGAGGGGCGGCGCTGGCCTGTTGCGGGCGCCCTTGAGGGCGCAAGCGAGAACGGGGAAAGGCTGTCCCATTTCGGGTACGTGGAGCTCACTTCTCAACGCGACGGGCTCTACGGGCCGCGCGGCACGCGCATCCGCGCGCACGAGTTCCACTACTGGCAGTCCACCTGCCCGGGCGGCGACTTCTGGGCGCAAAAGCCCCGGCGCGACAAGGGCTGGCCGTGCATGACGACCACCCCGTCCCTGGTTGCGGGCTTCCCGCATGTGTACTATCCTGCGAACCCCGACGTTGCGCGCGCGTTCGCGTCTGCCGCAGCGTCGTTCGCAGAGAGGAGACGGCATGGCTGAAGCAACCGAAACCGCGCTTGCCTGCATCCGCGAGGAAGTCGATCGCGCGTTCTCGTCGGCGCCGGGCGCCGTGCTCGAAGCCGCGCTCTCCCGGATCGCGCCCGCAGACGAGTGCGCCCGCGCCGCCGCGTATGCCGCGTGGGACTCCATCGCGCACCCCTTGGGGGGATTGGGCGACTTTGAAGACGCCGTCGCGCGTATCGCCGCAGCTCAGGGGAGCGCCGAGGTGGCCGAGTTTCCCCGTGCGCTCGCAGTATTCTTCTCCGACAACGGGGTCGTTGCCGAAGGCGTGTCGCAAAGCGGGCAAGACGTGACGCGAGCCGTCGCGCGCAACATGTGCGAGGGGGCCACGAGCGCCTGCCGCATGGCGGCGTTTGCGGGTGCCGAGGTCGTGCCCGTCGACGTGGGTATGGCCCGGGGCATAGAAGACGCGCGCATGGTACGCGCGAACGTGCGGCGGGGGAGCGGCAACATCGCGCACGGCTCCGCTATGTCTCGCGATGGGGCCGTGCGCGCGATCGAGGTCGGAATCGCCGTCGCGTGCGGGCTTGCCCGCGCCGGCGTGCGCCTTCTCGCCGCGGGCGAGATGGGCATCGGCAACACGACCACCTCGGCGGCGGTGGCCGCAGTGCTCATCCGGGCGGACGCGCGGAGCCTCGTCGGGCGCGGCGCGGGGCTCTCGGACGCCTCGCTCGCGCGCAAGCGCGACGTGGTCGAGCGCGCTATCGACGCGAACTCGCCCGATCTTGCCGACCCGATCGACGTGCTCTCGAAGGTGGGCGGCTTCGACATCGCGGCGATGTGCGGCTTCTACCTGGGGGCCGCGGCCTCGAAGGCGCCGGCGCTCCTCGACGGGGTCATATCCTGCACGGCGGCCCTGTGTGCGGCGCGCCTGTGCCCCAACGCCTTGGGCTACCTCGTGGGCACCCACGCATCAAGCGAACCCGCAAGCCAGGAGCTCCTTCGCGAGCTCGGCATAAAGGCACCCCTCGACGCAGGCATGCACTTGGGCGAGGGTGCGGGCGCCATGGCGTATCTGCCCCTTCTGGATTCGGCGCTGCGCGTGTACCGGGATGGGAAGACGTTCACGGCGACTGGCATGGCTGCTTACGAGCATTTCGAGGCCGGGAAATGACGGTGACGCTCGTCATCGGCGCCGCCGCGAGCGGCAAGAGCGCCTACGCCGAGTCCCTGTGCCTCGGGCGCGACGGCCCTCGCGTGTACCTGGCAACGATGGAGCCCTTCGGGGAAGAGGGCGCCCGCCGCATCGCGCGCCATCGGGCGCTGCGCGAGGGCAAGGGGTTTTCCACCCTCGAGCGCACGCGTGACGTAGGCACTGCAGTGTCCGGGCTTCCGCGCGGCTGCACGCTTCTTTTGGAGGACGTGGGCAACCTGGTTGCAAACGAGCTTTTCGCGGAAGGCGGCTTGTCCCCACGTGACCCCGACGCTGTGGCGCGCGAGGTGCTCGGAGGCATCGAACGGCTCGCTCAGGCCGCTGCGTATACGGTGGTGGTCACCGTCGACGTGTTCGCCGATGGGATGCGCTACGATGAGGGGACCGAGGCATGGAGGCGCGCGCTCGCGCGCGTGAACGCGGGCGTGGCGGCGCTGGCCGACCGCGCAGTCGAAGTGGTATGCGGGATTCCCGTGTGGATGAAAGGCGAAGGACCTACAAGGTGAAGATAGCTGAGGCAATCGGCGCGGCGTTCGGAATGTTCTCGCGCATCCCCGTCCCGAAATCGGCTTGGACCGATTTCGGATCAACCCATGCGCTTGCCGCGTTTCCCCTGGTGGGCCTTGCGGAAGGCTTCCTCATGACGGCGTGGGGGCACGTGGCGAACCTGCTCGGCGTGCCCGCGACCATCGTCGCGGCCGTGCTCGTGGCGCTGCCTGTGGCGGTGACGGGAGGCATCCACCTAGACGGGCTCTGCGACTCCTCCGATGCGCTTGCAAGTTGGGCCCCGCGCGAGCGAAAGCTCGAGATCATGCACGACCCGCGGGCGGGCGCCTTCGGGGTCATCGGTGTTGTCGTGTACCTTATTCTGCAGTTTTCCCTGTTCACCGCGCTGCCGCTTACGGCGGGGGCGTTCCTCGCGCTTCTGTGCTCGCTCGTGTTCTCCCGCGCGCTTTCGGGGCTCGCCGTAGAATGCTGGCCTGCCGCGCGGGCGGACGGCATGGCTGCGGGGCTCTCGCCTGTGAAGAAACGCGCGGCGATCGTCGTGCCGCTTTGCACTTTCGCTGTGGCTTCGGCTGCAGGGATGGTCGCGTGCGCTCAGGCCGTCGGCGCCCTTATGGCGGTGGCGGGGCTTTTGGCGCTCGCGTGGTACCGCCATGTTGCCCTGTCCCGCTTCGGCGGGGTGACGGGGGATTTGGCCGGATGGTTTCTGCAATGGGCCGAGCTCGCGATGCTTGCCATGCTGGTGGCGGGGGGCATGCTCTTATGATGCTCGTGGTAGGTGGCGCGCATTCGGGGAAGAGGACCTTCGTGCGCGAAAAGCTCGGGTTCGCGGCGGACGATTTCGTCGACGCGGCGCAGCTCGCGGCGGGCGGCGTGCCCGCGGCTTTTGCCGGCCGCGTCGCGTACCGTGCTGAGGAACTCGTACGCGCGCTCGACGCTGACCGGGCGCTCGAGTGGCTGATCGGCTTCGACGCAGTGATTCTGACCTTGGTCGGCTCGGGGGTCGTCCCTATGCGTGCGGAAGACGCCCAATGGCGCGAGCGCGCGGGGCGCCTGGGATGCGCGCTCGCTGCGCGCGCCGACGTCGTCGTGCGCATGACGTGCGGGATTCCCCAGGTCATCAAAGGAAACCTTGCCGATGCGCCTCGAGGGACGCAGGGCGTGGGCGCGCCTTTGGAAGTCGTCTTCGTGCGCCATGGTGCCACGGCGGGCACGGAAGACCATCGCTACAGCGGGGCGGGCACCGACGAGCCCCTGTCGAGCGCGGGCGAGCGCGCTTTGCGCGACCTCGCGTGCGATCGTGACGTGTTCCGTGTTATCACGAGCGGCATGGCCCGCACCGACCAGACGGCGCGCATCCTCTTCCCGAACGCGGAGCTTATGGCGTGCCCCGGTCTGCGCGAGATGGATTTCGGTGACTTCGAGGGGCGAAGCGCTGCCGAGCTTAAAGAGGATGTGCGCTACCGCGCCTGGGTAGACTCCTGGTGCGAGACGCGCTGCCCGCATGGCGAGGGCAAGAGCGATTTCACTCGCCGCGTCGTCGCGGCGTTTCGGGAGGCGTGCGAATCGGAGCGCGCCCAGGGGAGTGGGCGCGCCGTCTTCGTCGTTCACGCGGGTACCGTGAAAGCGCTGCTCTCCGAGCTAGCTGTCCCGAAAATGGAATACTTCGACGTGCATACCGAGCCGGGCGGCGCATGGGCTGCCACCTGGGATGGGCGCTGCCTTCGCGACGTTCGCCCCGCTTCGGGGGGCGATGCCCGGTGATGACGATTCTTGCCGTCGCCGCCGGGTTCGCGGCCGACCTTGCCTTCGGCGACCCGCGCTGGCTTCCCCATCCCGTCGTCGCCATGGGGCGCGCGATCACGTGGGCCGAATGCCGCCTGCGGCGCGCATTCCCGCAAACGTCCGCGGGCACGCGCGCCGCAGGGCTTGTGCTCGCCGTGGCGCTTCCGCTTGCGTGTGGGCTTTTGACCTGGGGAATCCTGCATCTTTGCGGCATGGTTCACTCCGGCTTGCGCTTTGTGGCCGAGGCATGGGCGAGCTATCAGATTCTCGCGGCATGCGAGCTGCGCCGCCAGAGCCTGGCCGTGGCCAGCGCGTTCTCGAAGGGCGGCCTTGTCGCGGCGCGCGAAGCCGTCGGGCTCATCGTGGGACGCGACACGTCTGTTCTCGACGAGCAGGGCGTCGCGCGCGCCGCTGTGGAAACGGTGGCGGAGAACGCGAGCGACGGCGTCATCGCGCCGCTTTTCTACCTTATGATCGGGGGTGCGCCCTTGGGCATGGCGTACAAGGCGGTGAACACGCTCGACAGCATGGTGGGCTACAAAAACGAGCGCTACATCGACTTCGGCTGCGCCTCGGCGCGCCTCGACGATGCGGTGAACTGGATTCCCTCGCGCTTATCGGCCTTGTTCATGATCGCCGTGTGCCCGATCGTCGGGCTCGACGCGCGCGGGGCGGCGCGCATCTGGCGCCGCGACAGGCGTCGCCATGCGAGCCCCAACTCGGCGCAGACCGAGTCAGCATGTGCGGGCGCGCTCGGGCTGCGCCTGGCAGGACCCGCGGTGTATTTCGGCAAGCTCGTTGAGAAACCGACGATAGGCGACGCGTCCCGCGAAATCGAGTGGGGCGACATCGCCCGGGCGACAAGGCTCATGCTCGCCGCGTCCGTATGCGCGCTCGTCGTCTTCGGCGCCGCGCGCGCGGCGGTCGTGCTCGCCGTGGGGGCGATTGTATGAGGGAAGACCACGCCGCGTCCCGGGCTGCCGGGGGAATCCTGCGCGCCCGTACGCATGGGGGCAGTGCGCAATCGCTTGGCATCGCTTGCGAAGGGGGCGCCTCCGACCTCATTGATTTCTCGGTGAACGTGAATCCGGCAGGCCCCTCGCCGCGCGCTGTCGCCGCAGCCTGCAAGGCGCTTTCTCGAATCGACGCCTACCCCGATAGGGAAAGTCTTGCCCTTGTTCGCGCCCTATCGCGCGCCCAGGGCATTCCCGAAGATACTATCGTCTGCGGCGCGGGCGCGTCCGACATCATCTGGCGGCTCGCTGCGGCGGTGCGCCCGAAACGCATCGTCGTGTGCGCGCCGACGTTCTCTGAATATGCGGAGGCGGCATCGTACTACGGCGCATGCGTGCAGGAGTTCCCGCTCTCCGAGGCGGACGACTTCGACGTGCCCGCCTCCTTCGCCCGCGCGATCGAGGGGCCTGGAGACGTGGCGTACCTCTGCAATCCGAACAACCCGACGGGGCGCCTCGTCGACCCCCGCGTGATCGATGCCGCGGCTTGCCGCTGCGAGCAGGTGGGCGCGCTGCTCGTCGTGGACGAGTGCTTCCTCGGATTTGCGCCCGACGCCCGCGAAAGGAGCGTGGCCGCACGCGCCGCGTGTTCGCGCCATGTGGCCGTGCTCTCCGCATTCACCAAGCTCTACGGAATGGCGGGGTTGCGGTTGGGATATCTGATCAGCGGAAACGCCCAACTCATCGAGGGGATTCGCCGGGCGGGGCAGGCGTGGCCCGTCTCCTCGGTCGCCGAGGCCGCTGGCATAGCCGCCCTGGAAGACGTCGAATACGTCTCGCGCACGCGCGATGTATTGGCGGGCGAGCGAGCGTGGCTTTCCCACGAGCTCTCCTCGCTCGGGCTTTCCGTCGTGCCGTCGGATGCGAACTTCCTTTTAGTCCGCACGCCGGCGAAAGACATCCCCGAGCGCCTGTATAAACAGGGGGTTTTGGTCCGCACGTGCGACTCGTTTTCGGTACTGTCCCGTTTCTGGTGCCGCGTCGCGGTGCGCACGCGCAAGGAGAACGCCCGGCTTGCGATGGCGTTCAGCCGCGCGCTTCGGGCAGAAGGCACATCGGGCGAAGGCGAACCCGACGAACGGGGCGGCGCTTCTTGCAGCGGCGCTATGGCGGTCGCGGATGGCCGAGGCTCGGCGAAGGAGGTCGATACCCGTGGGTAGGGCGAAGCCCATCATGATCCAGGGCACCATGTCGAACGCGGGGAAGAGCCTGCTTGCGGCGGGGCTGTGCCATGTGCTTTCGCAGGACGGCCTGCGCGTGGCTCCCTTCAAGAGCCAGAACATGGCGCTCAACAGCGGTGTCACGGCCGATGGGCTCGAGATGGGGCGCGCCCAGATCATGCAGGCCGAGGCGTGCGGCATCGCGCCCGACGTGCGCATGAACCCCATCCTGCTCAAGCCCGAAAGCGACCACCGAAGCCAGCTCATCGTGGCCGGCAAGGCGCAGGGAGCCTTCGCTGCGAGGGACTACTTCGCGCGAAAGAAGGCGTTCATGCCGCAGATTTTGGAGGCGTTCGATTCGCTCGCGGAGGAAAACGACGTCATCGTCATCGAGGGCGCCGGCAGCCCCGTCGAAATCAACCTTGCCAAAAACGACATCGTCAACATGGGGCTCGCGCGCGCCGTGTCCTCCCCCGTGCTGCTCGCGGGCGACATCGACCCAGGCGGGGTGTTTGCCCAGCTCTACGGCACGGTCGCGCTCTTTGCGCCCGAGGATCGCGCTCTATTGCGGGGGCTTGTGGTGAACAAGTTCCGCGGCGATGTGGAAATCCTGCGCCCGGGTTTGGCCCCGCTCGAGAAGATGTGCGGGGTTCCCGTCGTGGGGGTCGTGCCGTATCTTACGCTCGACCTGGACGACGAGGACTCGCTCGCGCCGCGCCTATCTTCCCGCGAGGCGCGCGGCGTCATCGACGTCGCCGTCGTGCGCCTTCCGCATCTGTCGAACTTCACCGACTTCGACCCGCTTTCGCGCGTGCCCGGCGTGGGCGTGCGCTACGTTTCCTCGACGACCGATCTGGGCCGACCCGACCTGGTGGTGCTCCCCGGCTCGAAGACCACGCTCGACGACGCGCGCTGGCTTGCGGCTAGCGGCATCGGAGCCTGTGTACGCGCGCTTTCGGGCGCGGGCACGCCGGTGCTCGGCATATGCGGAGGCTACCAGCTTTTGGGAGACGAGCTTTCCGACCCGCACGGCAGGGAAGGCGCTGGCACCGCGCGCGGGCTCGGGCTCATCCCTGCAAGTACGGTGTTCAAGGAGGAAAAGCGCCTCGCCCAGTCGGAGCTGCGCATCACGGGCGCACAAGGCGCGTTCTCGGTGTGGAACGGCATCACGGCGCGCGGGTACGAGATTCACGACGGCGAAACGACCGTCTCCTGCGCCCCTGCGGGCACGATTGGCGGCAAACCAGAAGGCGCGGCCTGCGGAAACGTGTTCGGAACCTATCTCCACGGCCTGTTCGACGAACCGGGGGTGGCGCTCGCCCTCGCGCGCTCGCTCGCGCGCATGCGCGGCCTGCCCGAGAGCGTCGTGGGTGCTACGGGCGCGGCGTCCGCGGCCGATCACCGTGCGCGCGAGTTCGACCGCCTGGCCGACTCTGTGCGCGGGGCGCTCGACATGGAGTATGTCTACCGCATTATCGAGGAGGGCGTATGATCCACGTGTATCATGGCGGCGGCAAAGGCAAGACCACGGCGGCGATGGGCCTCGCCCTTCGCATGCTCGCCGCAGGCCGCCGCGTCGTCGTCGTGCAGTTCCTGAAAGACGGCGAAAGCGGGGAGGCGCGCCTGCTCGCCGAGCATTTCGGCGTGCCCGTGTTCGCGGGGAAGGTGTCGGACAAGTTTACCTGGTCGATGACGTCGGAAGAACTTGCCGCGACGTGCGAGCTGCACGATGGTAACCTCGCTTCCGCGCTCGCCGAGCTCGAGGGCGCGCAGGAGGGGCTGCTCGTGCTCGACGAGGCGCTCGACGCGCTTTCGAAGGGGCTTGTCCACGAGGCGCTCGTGGACCGCGCGCTCGATATGTCCGCGCGCGGCGTCGAAGTAGCGCTCACCGGGCGCGCGCCTTCCCGCAAGATCGTGGAGAAGGCCGACTACATAACCGAGATGCGGTGCGAAAAACACCCCTACGAGCAGGGGATATGTGCAAGGGAAGGAGTGGAGTACTAGATGGATTCCAAGGAGATGGCGCCCGGCGACATCGAGCGGCGCAGCTTTGAGATCATCACCGAAGAGCTCGGCGGCCGCACGTTCCCGCCGCTCGAAGAGCCCGTCGTGAAGCGCGTCATCCACACCACTGCTGACTTCTCGTACGCCGATTCCCTCGTGTTCACCCATGACGCCGCGCACTGTGCGCTCGACGCACTGCGCGCAGGGGCCACGGTGCTCACCGACACGAACATGGCGCTCGCAGGCATAAGCAAGCCTGCGCTCGCGAAGATCGGCTGCCAGGCCGTGTGCTATATGGCCGACCCGGATGTCGCCGCAACGGCGCGCGCCGCGGGCACGACTCGCGCCGTTGCGAGTATGGACAAAGCTTGCGGCATCGAGGGTCCACTCATCGTGGCCGTCGGTAACGCTCCCACAGCACTTCTGCGCCTCGCCGAGCTCATTGACGCGGGGAAGATCGCGCCCGCGCTCGTCGTAGGGGTGCCGGTTGGGTTTGTGAACGTGGTCGAGGCGAAAGAGGAGCTACTCGCGCGACGCGTGCCGGCCATCGTCGCGAGGGGTCGCAAAGGCGGCTCGACCGTGGCGGCCGCCATTATGAACGCGCTGCTCTACCAGATCACGCGCCCAGGCGGCCCGAAGTGACGGCCCCCGCATCCGCGCCGGCGCTGCGCATCTTCGCCGGCACCACCGAGGGTCGCCTTCTGTGCGAATGGGCGAGCGGGGCGGGCATCCCCGCCCGTGCCTACGCGGCAACCGAGTACGGAGGCGAGCTTTTGGGCGAGCTTCCGGGCATCGAGGTGCATGCGGGCAGGCTCGACGAGGCCGACATGGAGCGCGAGCTTTCCGGCGCGCGCATCGTCGTCGACGCCACGCACCCCTTCGCTACGCTCGCAAGCGGCAACATCCGGGTCGCTTCGCTCGCCGTGGGTGCACGATGCCTGCGCCTTGCGCGCCCGGTCGAGGCGCTGCCCAAAGGCGTCGTGTCGGTCGCGTCGATCGCCTGCGCGGCGCGTTTTCTCTCCGAGAACCCGGGTCGCGCGCTTCTCACGACGGGGAGCAAGGAGCTTGCTCCCTACACACGCGTCGCCGATTTCGCGGAGCGCTTCTTCGTGCGTGTGCTCCCGCTGCCCGGTGCTATAACGAAGTGCATCGACGCGGGGTTCTCGCCGTCGCACGTCATCGGCATGCAGGGGCCCTTCACCCGCGAGCTCAACGAGGCGATGCTTCGGCAGGTGGGCGCCCAGTGGCTTGTGACCAAGGACTCGGGAACCGTAGGCGGCACGGCCGAGAAGATCGCCTCCGCGCGCGGCGTGGGAGCGCGCTGTATTGTGGTCGCCCGTCCCGCCGAGGGAGGCGGAGCCCTTTCGCTTCGGGAAGTGGAAGACGCGCTCTTACGGGAGTTCGCGCGCTAGGCGCTCGCCGCGCCTGCGCGCCCTCCCGCCCGCGAAGAGGAGCGCCCCGAGCAAGCTCGACCCGTACAAGCCCGTCATCCGCCAATAGCTCGAGGACGACGCCCGGAACTGGCGCAAGCAGCCCTTCAACAAGTTGCGGTGAAATAGTGCCTGTTTTTGCTGCTAGATAGCATATTCAGTCCCTAATTCACCGCAACTTGTTGGCGGTGGCTTACTGGTAGCGTAGGCACTCCACCGGGTCGAGCTTTGCCGCGCGTCGAGCGGGGTAGAAGCCAAAGATTACGCCGATGCCGACGGAGACGGCGAAGGCCAGCAGCACCGTGGCGATTGAAAAGCTCGGTGTGATTTGCCCGCTGGCACCGAGCTCGCCAAGAATCCCGGATTCGGAGGCAAACATCGCGAGGCCCCAGGCCAGCAGATAGCCAATCAGGACACCCAGCAGACCGCCGGTGATGCACAATGCCGAAGACTCGGCCAAAAACTGCGCGGTGATATCGCGACGACTGGCGCCCAGGGCACGGCGAATACCGATCTCGCGGATGCGCTCAGTCACGTTGGTGAGCATCATATTCATAATGCCGATACCGCCGACAAGCAGCGAGATGCTGGCGACAGCGCCCATGATGAGCGAGAACGCGCCCATAAAGGAGTTGAGTGCATCGATGGCGCTTTTCATGGAGGTCGCCGATACACTGTCGTACTCATCATCCTCCGCGATGCCCTTCATCGCGCGCACCTTGGACTCGATGGTCTTACAAAGCTCGTCCATGTCTGTGCCCTCGGCGGCAAGTGCCGTCACGCTGGGGAATGAAGGATTTTCGTCGCCAAACAGGCCTGAGATGGTTTCGCGCGGCATATACAGCGTGAGCGAGCCCATGGAGTCGCTGCCGCCATCAATCACGCCTACAATCTGCACTTCGCCGTTGGACACCTTGATGGTTTTCCCCAGCGCATCCTGTTCGTTGCCGTAAAGCTGATCGGCGCCGTTGCGGCTGATGAGCGCCACGCGCGAGCCTGATTGGGACTCGGCCTGGGAATAGGTGCGCCCCGCAACGAGCTTGCTGGCCCCCACGGCGTCGAGCATGTCGCTATCGACACCCTGTGCCATGACGGTATAGCTTTTATCGCCGGTCTTGTACTCGGTATACGCGCTGTCGACAATGCCGATCTGCTCTATCTGCGGCACCAGTTTTTGAAGCTTCTCGATGTCGGACTCGGTGAGTTCTTGCGACGAATAGATTTGCACCATGCGTGCCGCATTGAGGCCCAGGCTGTTGACCAGGCTGTTTTGGATGCCGCCGATGAGCGAAGTCATGGCGATTACCGAGGCGATGCCGATGACAATGCCCAGGATGGTGAGCAGGCTGCGCCCCTTGTTGGCCTCGAGCGAGTGAAGGGCTTCCTGGATGAGATCGCGGGCGCTCATGCCACCACTCCTTTCGGCGGGTTGGCGGAGGCGGAAATCATGGGCAGGCTATCTACGGCGCTGCGCAGGGTCCGCGGTGCATGTGGAATATACGCGCCGTCGTGAATGCGACCGTCGCGGATGGTCACGGCACGGTCGGCCTCGGCGGCGATGCCGGGGTCGTGTGTGATAAGCACGATGGTTTTGCCGCGCTTCTGGAGCTTATGGAAGGTCTCCATCACAAGCGCTCCAGTGGCGGAGTCTAGGTTTCCCGTCGGCTCGTCGGCCAGGATGATGGGCGGGTCATTGACGAGGGCGCGCGCGATGGCGACGCGCTGCATCTGGCCGCCCGAGAGCTCGGATATGCGGTGGTCCCAGTGGTCGACGGGCAGCGTGACGGCCTGCAGCGCGTGCACGGCGCGCATTTCGCGCTGGCTACGGGGCACATTGGTGTAGGCCAGCGGCAGCATGACGTTTTCGATAACCGACAGGCGCGGCAGCAGGTTGAAACTCTGAAAGACAAAGCCAATGCTCAGGGCGCGAACTTCGGTGAGCTCGTCATCATCGAGCTCGGCCACGTTGAGCCCTTGCAGGTAATAGTCGCCCACCGTCGGTTTGTCCAGACAGCCTAGGATGTTCATGAGCGTTGATTTGCCCGAGCCCGAGGGGCCAGTGATAGCGACGAATTCGCCGGGATTTACCGCCAGGCTCACGTTGTGCAGGATGTGGGCGCAACCTGCCTCGCTCTCAAAGATGCGGTGCACGTTGCGGATGTCGATAACGGGACGCATTACATGCCCTCGTCGGCAGACATGCTGCCCGAATCCGCGCCGTAGCCGCCGTCAACCGTTGCGTCCGCTCCGGTGTCCATGACGAGGGTGTCGCCATCGCGCAGCTTGGTAACCGGCACGTTGGGGTTGATCTCGTTGCCCTGGTCGTCGCGCTTGACCTGTGTCTTGCCGACTACGGCTTCGTTGTCGTTTTGCGTCACGACGGTCACCTTCACGCGGCGGGTCTGCTTGCCCTCATCATCAGTCGCCACGTTGACGTAATAGTGTTCGCCGTCTTCGGTCATGAGCGCCATCGTCGGCACCATCACCACGTCGTCGAGCTGCTCGGTCACCACCGAGACCTCGGCCGTCATGCCCGGCTTCAGGCGCGCGTCGGGCGCCTCGATGAGAATGTCGACGTTAAAGGTCACGCTGCCGCCGCCACCGTTGGCGGCGTCGGAGTTTGCCACCGACGCGATAGCCGTGACGGTGCCCTGGCTCACGATATCGGGAAACGCGGGATACGTGACGTTGGCGCTCTGCCCAACGGCGATCTTGGCGATGTCCTTTTCGCCCACCTGCACGGTCACCTTCATCTTAGATAGGTCGGCGATCTGCATGCACTGCTTGCCGCCGCTCGTATCGCTTTCGCCCATGATCATGCCGCCTGTTACCGTGGCGCCCACCTTGGCGTTGAGCTCCACGATGCTACCCGAGCTCGGGGCCGTGACCGTACGGCTGGCGGCCTTGGCGTTCGCCTGATCGAGGTTTGCCTGGGCCGAAGCGAGGCTGCGCTGCGCGGCCGATACGGCGTTCGTGTCCGCTGATACGTCGGAGACGCCAGCCGCTGCGGAAGCTCCATCGACGTCCGTCGTTGGGGTGGTCTGCGCGGCAGCTGCGGCTTTCTTCGCATTAGCGAGGTCTTCTTGAGCGGCAGCAACTGCACGCTGCGCCTCGGCAACGTTACGATCGAGCTCGTCGTTTTTAATGGTCATAAGCACGTCGCCCTCGTTGACGGATTGGCCTGCCTGCACGTTGATAGAATCGACCGTGCCGTCGACAGAAGGGGAGACCACTGAGGACGAAATGGGTTTGAGCTGGCCTTTCGCCTCGACCGTTGTGGTAAACGTGTCCTCGGTCACCATGTCGGTCACCGGCCCGTTGTTGCCTGCGGGCCGTGCGTTGATGGCTAAGGTCGCGACAACGGCGATGAGCACAATGGCGGCCACGACGCCGGCCGCAATGCCGCGTCGGATGAGCTTTTTGCGTCGACGTTCGGCACGTTTTGCCTTGAGCTTGGCATATGCCTCTTCATCGGAAATCTCGGTCGCATCGTTCGCGCGTCCGCTCTGCTTATCGGCATGTACGTTTGTAATCAGAGGAATCGTTTCGGTGACATCTTCGGGCGTGTGCTCGGTATCATCCGGGCCCGGGGTGGTCGTGGGGACATTCGGCATAGCGTCTCCTTTATTGAAAGTACCTCGATAAGTATATGCGCCCACCGGTTGGGGCGGGCGCATGGGACGGTTTCTTTCGGAACTGTTAGATTGGTCGCAGCAGCTCCATGTTGTAGGAATGTGCGCGTTGCACTACGAGTGGACAACCACGCACAGGCCGACTTTGATGCAGTCGTGAAGTGCCTTGGCGTCTGCCAGGCGCAGGTTGATGCAACCGTGGCTGCCGCACCACTTGTACGACTCGGCATTATCGAAGCTCTTGTCGTTTTGCCAGGTGGCATCGTGGAAGCCGATCATGTTGCCCTCAAAAGGCATCCAGTAGCTCACCGGGCTCTCGTATTTGGGCTTACCGGTCTCGGGGTCCTTGGCTCCGATCAGGGTGCTGCCGCCGTCGTTGCTGTTGATCTGCCACACGCCCTCGGGGGTGGCGTCTTCGCCCGGTTTGCCGGAAATAAAGTTGGCCTCCCAAACGATATTACCGTTCTCGTCATAGTAGCGCGCGTGCTGCTCGGACAGGTCGACGTCGATATACGTCTTCCAGTCGGGCTCTCCCTTTGCGGTAAAGGTATCGGCTTTCGGGGAGTACTTGATCTCGATTTCGCCGGTCTGCTTGTTGTTAATGGCGTCCTCGACCTGCTTGGCGAGCGAGCTGCTGTCGATGGACCAACCAAAGTCGCCGCCTTCGACGGCGCACTGCTTGCCATCGGCGCGCGTCCACCAGCGAGTGGAGCCCACGGTATTAAAGCCGTTGGCGAGCTCGGCTGCCCAGCTACTGATCTGCGACGTATCGAGCGTGGGGTTGGCCGGATCGGCAAAGCTGATCCACTGCAACACGGAGCTGCCGTCGACCTTTCCGGCATCCTCGCCGTTAAGCTTGAGGGTCACGTTGACGCCCAGGAAGTTGTTGGCGGCATCGCATGCGGCCTGAATCTGATCATCGGTCAGCGTGCCATTGAGAGGATCATAGGCATCGTTGCCTAGCTTGGAAAGATCGACGGTCTCGGCCAGCGAGGCAAGCTCGAGCTCGGCATACTTAATGACATGCTCGCGGTTGAGTTTTTCGTTGGAGCGCGCCTTCTCGACGGTAAACTTGCCGGCCTGCTCGTCATAGGAGCTATTGGCCTCGAACGTGCCCGAACGGCCCTCGTTAAACTCGTCGATGGCGGCGCCCAGATCCTTCTCAAACTGCTTTTGGTTAAAGGTGTCGGAGAGCATGGACAGGTCGACGTCTTGATCAAGATCGACTTCGTTGGGGGTGGCGGTTGTTTTGGTCTTGCCGCTTAAGGATTCCACAAGGCGGACCGGCCATACAAAGGCTTCGTTGTGGCTGATGATTTCTTTTGCGGCAGCTTCGCCGTCGACGATGGGCTCATCGGACTCGGGCTGATAGGTCCAGCTAAAGTCATCGCCTGTCACGGCGAGCTTATAGTGCTTCCATGCCGAATTGACCTTGGTGGCGGCAGACGAAGCGTTGGAGAACGAGACGTCGACGCCGGCGATGGTGGTGTTGGGGTAGGCTACCTGCGAAAACGCTACGACGCCTACTATATAGACAATGACGATTAGGCCCAGGACGACAAATAACGCCGTCTTTTTGCCCGACTTATTGTTCTCGGCGGGTTTGCGCGCGGGGCCGCGATCGCCTCGAGCGTGCGTGGGGGGCTGCTTGGGCGCATTGCCGTTTGCCTGGCGCCGCTGACGTTGTTGACGCTGCTGTCGCTGTTGGTTCGGGTGTTGGGAAGCGTTTGCTGCACTACGCTGCTGACCGTGGCTCGGCGCGATAGGACGCGGCGACTGAACGCCGCCGGTGTGCCTGCTCGGCTGCTGCGGATCGGGAATCAGTTGAGTTCGATCGTTTTGCGACATCGTATGCATATCCTTCGATTTTCGCCTTGCGGGTCATCGTGTTTTTACTGGGCTTGCATTATAGCGATTGCCCTACTGCTTGTGGTACGGAAACGGTGGCATTCGAAAGAGCTGGGACAAATGTCCCACTATCGAGTCGTTCAGGGTCACTACCCGCACACACCGCATTTTGCACAGGCCGAAAGTGCGGCCGGAGCCTGCGCGATGCCGCCCTTTGCCGTCTCGCGCAGCGTTGCCGGCAACGCGTGACCCACCGAGAGCATGACATGTGCCATCTGGTCAAACGGCACCAGGCTCTTAATGCCTGCGAGGGCGAGTTGTGCCGAGCTAAAGGCCGCTGCCACGCCGATGGCGTTGCGGTTTTGGCAGGGCACTTCCACGAGGCCACCGACGGGGTCACAAACGAGACCCAGCAGGTTACTTAGCGCGATGGAGCTGGCGTCGAGCGCCTGCTCGGGCGTGCCGCCGAGCATCTGCACCAGCGCGGCGGCTGCCATGGCGGCGGCGCTTCCGACTTCGGCCTGGCAGCCGCCCTCGGCGCCGGCAACGCAGGCGCTTGTGGTGAGGTTGAGGCCGATGGCGGCTGCGCAGTAGAGCGCGTCCATGACCTGTTCGTCGTCGAGCTGCAGGCGCTCGGCGAGCGCAAGCACGCAGCCGGGCACAACACCCGCTGAGCCTGCCGTGGGGGCGGCGACGATCACGCCCATGGTGGCGGAGCGCTCGAGCACGGCCATGGCGCGGGCCACGGCGTCGGTCTGAACGGGGCCCATCAGGTTTGCACTCAAATCGTTGCGGCCGGTGGCTTCGACGAGCTTGGCCTCGCCGCCGATAAGCCCGCCGAGTGAGCGCAGCGGATTTGCGAGGGGGGCCGTGGTCTCCTCGCGCATGACGTCGAGCACGCGGCGCATGGCGGCGACG